>JAGODO010000200.1 GCA_017998165.1 Flavobacteriales bacterium
AACTGAAGGAATCGCGTGTCAACCTGCGCATCCAAGCGCTCTCCAAACTGATGCCTCCAACAGATACGGACCTCGTTTGGCTCACGCAGGAATGTGAAGAGCTGGTGCGCATCGTTGCCAAGATCATCGCCAACAGCAAGAAACGCGGGGCTTGAGAGGAGCCGCTGACGAGGATCCGATCGCGAGGACGCCTTGAGACTTGAAGCTTGAGCCTTGGGACTTGTAGCTTCTCAGACCTTGGCTCTGCGCAGCTCGAAGTTCTGGCCGAGATAGACCTTCCGCACCTGCTCATCCGCCGCGAGTTCTTCCGCGGTGCCTTGCTTCAGGATCTTCCCTTCGAACAACAGGTAGGCGCGGTCCGTGATCGACAGCGTTTCCTGCACGTTGTGGTCGGTGATGAGCACGCCGATGTTGCGCTTCTTGAGTTGTGAAACGATGCCTTGGATGTCTTCCACGGCGATCGGATCCACTCCGGCGAACGGCTCATCGAGCAGGATGAACTTCGGTTCGGTTGCCAGTGCACGCGCGATCTCGGTGCGGCGGCGTTCCCCGCCGCTGAGCACATCGCCCATGTTCTTGCGCACATGGTGCAGGCTGAACTCGGAGAGCAGTTGCTCGAGCTTATCGGTCTGCTGGGTCTTGCTGAGCTTCGTGGTCTCCAGGATAGCGCGGATGTTGTCTTCCACACTGAGCTTGCGGAACACGCTGGCTTCCTGCGGCAGATAGCCGATACCCAGTTGCGACCGTTTGTACATGGGCAGGGAGGTGATCTCCATTGCGTCGAGGAAGACCTTGCCTTCGTTGGGCTTCACCAGCCCGGTGACCATGTAGAACGTGGTCGTCTTGCCGGCACCGTTCGGCCCGAGCAGACCGACGATCTCGCCCTGCTCCACCTGCACGCTCACCCCACCGACAACGGTGCGGCGCTTGTAGCGCTTGATGAGGTTCTCCGCGCGCAGCATCAGAAGTTGATCGTCAGTTTGAGCCGGAGCGCGAAGTTGGTCGCCCGGGGCGAGTCACGGTAGGTCAAGCGCCATACGCCGTCCACGCGGAGCACCTTCAGGATGTTCTCCACGCCGGCATTGGCCTCCATGAACGCCCCTTCACTGAGCGTGCGCATGATGGGCAGCAGGATCAATTCATCGGCGTGCTTGCCCGCGAGGTCGCCGACAAGCGCCTTCACACCAGCGACCTCACGCCATTTCAACTTGCGCAACAACGGGATGCGGTTGAAGAAGAAGCCATCGAAGTGCTGCTCCAGCCAGAGGCTCGAGTAGCGGTCGCTGATGAACTCGAAGAAGTTCATCGTGTTGTACGCGCCGTCATCGTAGTAGAAGGTCTCGTTCCCGGGATGGACGATGAGCAGCGGGTAGGGCAGCGTTCCCCAGATGCGCCCGGCCTCCGCGGCATAGCGCAGGTTGCCGAGCACGCCCGTCGGCACGCGCTGGCTCACACGCAGCACGAGCTTCTCGTATTCGTGGTCGCTGTCCAATAGGCTGGGTACACCGAAGGCGCTGTGCAATTCGAAGGCCGGATATTTGGTACCCAGGCTCACGCGGCGGAAGGTGCCGTTCACGAACTTCTCGCGGTAGGCGAAGCGCGTGTTCACGGCGATCTCGGCCGTGCGTATGGAGTTCACCTTGACGGGCTCGGTGGAAAGATCTTCGGCGGCGCGTTCGTAGTCGAGCGATCCGCGTGGGAAGAGCGTGCGGTAACGCAGGAGCAGGGTGGTACTGAATCCTTGGAACCATTCGCGCTCGTACGTCAGGCGGTACTCGTCCACCATGGTGAGCTTGTTGTTCGGGGTGCGGCGGAAGGCGCTGCTGAGGATGTTGTCCTGGCGGAAGGCGCTGGTGCTCTGACCGAGCTGCTCGATATCGTGCGAATAGTGCGCACCGATCAATTGGCGCGGCTCTTTGGTGATGAAGCCCCGGCCACCGAAGCCGTACTTGAATTCCTCGTCCTTCGTTCCGTAGGCGACGAATCCATCGTACTCCACCCGCTTGCTGAACTTGTCGCTGGTGCGCAGGCCGAGGCGGAATCGCGAGCCTTCCACCGGGTTGAAGCTGTAGATGTTGAAGTACGGCCCTATCTCCACCTGCCCCATCTTGTAGTAGCCCGTTACCACCGTGCTGATGATGTCCAGGTAGGTCTTGAACTTGGGGATCGTCTTCATGGTATCCACCATGTGGTAGATATCGTTCTCCCGCTGGCTCAACTGCACATGGCGGTGCTGGTCCCAGTAATCGGACCCGAGGCTCAACGGATCGATGTCCACGACCACTTCGCTCACGCCCTCATAGAAAGCCGCCTCGCGCGGCTTGTTGATCGTGAAGTCCTTGTACATCGCCGTGCGGCGCCCGTAGAATCCCTGGATCGGGTTCTTGCTCACCTCGCCCTCGTCCTTCAGCGGATTGAGGTCCACGAGCAGTTCGTCCTTGGTGAGCATCCACACCTCGCGGGCCACTTCGTCGTACTCCTGATGCACCTGGAACTCCTGTACGAAGTTCAGGTTGGTGCCCGGCTCGATGCCCGCGTCGATCCGGCGTACGGCGAAGCTGGTATCGTTGATCCACATCTCCCCGCTGAAGCAGAGCTGCTGCAGGTGCTTGGGCTTGAACCGGATCCGATAGCACCAGTTGTGGCCCACCCAGTTGCTGTCCAGGAGCAGATAGTCGTAGTGCTGCTTGCCCCCGTCGGCGATGGGGCTCACGAAGTTCTTCCCGAAAAGCGTGAGGAAGTTCTCGTAGATGTTCACGTTCTGGTACATGTCGCCCATGAACTGGGTAATGCTCTCGTTCTCGACGCCGCTCACACGGTTGCCCTTGATGATCTCGCGGCGCGTCTTCGGTTCCTGCCGGTAGTACACGTCGCTGAGCGTCTCCGTCATGAAGATGGGAAGCGACGGCTTCTTCGTGGTGGTGTCCACGTAGTCGAAGATGAAATCGAACTCCTTGAACAGCTTCTTCTTCTTGAAGTCCTCCGTGATGTTGTTCAGGTCGAACTCCACCTTGTTGTACGTTTCGTACTCGTAGGCGGCGAGCTTGGCGCGGTTGTTCACGTCCTTGTTGCGCACCACTTGCCGCAGGATGGCGAAGGCGCTGTTCTCGGAATAGGTCACCACCACTTCGGGCAGGTCGGCGAGCGCGGGCTGCAGGGCGAAGTCGATCGTCTGTGCCTGGTCCCGTTCCACCGCGAAGGTGAGCGGCCGGTACCCCACGGAGGTGGCGCGCAGGCTGTCGGTGGCGTAGTAGGTATCGAAGTGGTACACCCCGTCGAAGTCGGTGGAGGTGGAGATGCGGCTGTCGAGGAAGGCCACGCTGGTGAAGGGGAGCGGCTCACCCGTGTTGGCGTCGGTGACCTTGCCCGAGACGCGGGTGGTCTGCGCATGCAGGCAGGAGGCGATGAAGCAACCGAGGACCGGCAAAGCGCGCGGAAATGATCGGAGCGGGAGGCGCATCGGGATGATCAGCGCGCGATGGCGGTACTGGTGGCGGTTTCCACGGCGAGGCGTCGGCGCTCGGTGCGGGCGGCGAGAAAAATACTGATCTCGTAGAGCCCGACCAGGGGAACGGTGACGATGATCTGGCTCACCACGTCAGGCGGTGTGATGATGGCGGCCACGATCAGGATGACGACGAACGCGTGCTTCCTGTATCGCCTGAGGAAGGCCGGCCCCACGATGCCGATGCGCGCCATGAAGACCATGATCACCGGCAGCTCGAACGCCACGCCGGTCCAGAGCAGGAAGCTGTTGAAGATCCCGACATAGCTGTCCAACGTCCAGATCTTCTGGATGTCGGGGCTCAAGGAATAGGTGGAGAAGAACTGCAGGCTCATCGGGGCCAGCACCCAATAGGCGAACGCGGCCCCGAGGAGAAAGAGCAGGGCCACGAAGAAGACGGTACCGCGCACGGCGGAGCGCTCCGTCGGTTTCAGGCCGGGGGCTACGAAGCGCCAGACCTGCCAGATGATGATGGGGCTGGCCAGGATCAGGCCGAAGGTGAAGGACAGGCTGAAGGACATCATGAACTCCTGCTGCGGCGAATTGCTGAAGAGATTGAACTTCATGTCCGTCACACAGAATGCATCCTCCATGCCCAGCCAGCGGCCGAGCGCGCAAAGCCCACGGTAGGTGATGAAGTCGGAACGGGACGGTCCCATGACGAAACCGTCATAGATGTCCTCGATCCAAATGAAGACACCCACCATGCAGGCCACCAGCGCGAAGGCCGATCGCACAAGGGTCCATCGCAGCTCCTCCAAGTGCTCGAGGAACGACATTTCCTTTCCCTGCGCGGCCATGCGGACGGTTCCCTCGGGCTATGCGCCGTGGATACGGCTTTGCGCCAAAGATAGCCCCGGTGGGTCCGGCCTCAGGGCGGCGTATGGGCAGTTCTCAACAGCTCCATCGCCCGCTTCAACCGGTTCGTCGGAAGGATCACAAGACGTGTTAAGGACGGTTCGTTGGATTCGTCGCGGTGTTCTACATTTAAGCGCCAAAACATTCCGGCGGCATGCTCCGGCCGCACAAGCTCTAATGACAACCGTAGACCTATCCCCCAAGGAGGCGCTTGAGCGCTTTTTCGGGTTCAAGCAGTTCAAGGGTGAACAGGAAGCCGTGATCCAGAACGTACTGGACGGCAAGAACACCTTCGTGATCATGCCCACCGGCGGGGGCAAAAGCCTCTGTTACCAGCTCCCGGCCCTGATGAGCGAGGGCACGGCCATCGTGGTCAGCCCGCTGATCGCCCTGATGAAGAACCAGGTGGATGCGTTGCGCGGCTTCAGTGACGAGGAGGGGGTGGCGCACTTCCTGAACAGTTCGCTCTCGCGTACCGAGGCGCAGAAGGTGAAGAAGGACATCAAGAGCGGCATCACCAAGATCCTGTACGTCGCGCCCGAGTCGCTCACCAAGAAGGAGAACGTGGAGTTCCTGCGCGACATCAACATCAGCTTCTTCGCCATCGATGAGGCGCACTGCATCAGCGAGTGGGGCCACGACTTCAGGCCGGAATACAGGCGGCTGCGCACCATCTTCGATGAGATCAACCGGGTGCCGGTGATCGCCCTCACGGCCACGGCCACCGAGAAGGTGCAGGAAGACATCCTGAAGAACCTGGACATCCCGAACGCGATGACGTTCAAGGCGTCCTTCAACCGGCCGAACCTGATGTACGAGGTGCGGCCCAAGGTGAACGTGGCCAGGGAGATCACCAAGTTCATCAAGCAGCACAGCGGCAAGAGCGGCATCATCTACTGCCTCAGTCGCAAGAAGGTGGAGGAGATCGCCGAGACGCTGAATGTGAACGGCATCAAAGCCCTGCCCTACCACGCCGGCATGGACGCCGCCCAGCGCGCGGACCACCAGGACCGCTTCCTGATGGAGGATGTGGATGTGATCGTGGCCACCATCGCCTTCGGCATGGGCATCGACAAGCCGGATGTGCGCTTCGTTATCCACCACGACATCCCCAAGAGCCTGGAGAGCTATTACCAGGAGACCGGTCGTGGCGGGCGTGACGGTGGCGAAGGCAAGTGCGTGGCCTTCTACAGCTACAAGGACATCGAGAAGCTGGAGAAGTTCCTGCAAGGGAAACCGGTAGCGGAGCAGGAGATCGGCAAGCAGTTGCTGGCCGATACCGTGAGTTACGCGGAAACCAGCATGTGCCGTCGCAAGTTCCTGCTGCACTATTTCGGCGAGATCCTGCCAGGGGATAATTGCGGGGCCTGCGACAACTGCCTCAATCCGAAAGAGCCCTTCGATGCGCAGGAAGACCTGGTGATCGTGCTCGATGCGATCAAGGAGAGCAAGGAGCGGCATCGCGGCAAGTTCATCTGCGACCTGCTCGGCGGTGTGGAGACCAGCGAGATCAAGAACTACAACGGCCACAAGCTGGAGAGCTACGGCGTGGGCAAGGAGCACGACGTACACCACTGGATGGGCCTCATCCGCCAGGCCACGGTGAGCGGCTACCTGCACAAGGACATCGAGACCTACGGCAACCTGAGCCTCACGGAGGCGGGCAAGAAGTTCCTGAAGAAGCCGGTGCCCATCATGTTCATCAAGGAACGTGACTACACCGAAGGCGATGTGGACCTGGACGATGAGTTCCAGAGCGGCAAGGGCGGCGGCGCGGCCGATGAGAAGCTGATGAAGTTGCTGCAGTCCTTGCGCCAGGAAGTGGCCAAGAAGCACAAGCTTCCGCCATATGTGATCTTCCAGGATCCCTCATTGGAGGAGATGACGGTGCGCTACCCGATCACCATCGAGGACCTCACGCAGGTCACGGGCGTAGGCCCTGGCAAGGCGCAGAAGTACGGCAAGCCCTTCATCGAGCTCATCGCACAGTATGTGGACGAGAACGACATCGAACGCGAGGACGATGTGGTGGTGCGCTCCGTGGTGAACAAGAGCAGCAACAAGGTCCACATCATCCAGAACGTCGACAAGCGCCTGCCGATGACGAGCATCGCCAAGAGCAAGAACCTGACGATGGACGCCCTGCTCACCGAGATGGAGACCATCGTGATGAGCGGCACGAAGCTGGACATCAACTACCACTTGGACGAGGTGCTTGAAGACGAGCAGCAGGAGGAGATCATGGACTACTTCCGCGAGGCCGAAAGCGACGACCTGAAGACCGCGCACGATGAGTTCAACGGGGACTACAGCGAGGACGAGATCCGGTTCGT
>JAGODO010000201.1 GCA_017998165.1 Flavobacteriales bacterium
CGGGCTGCCGGAAGCGCAACATGATCGCGGCGAGGTTCACCAGCATGAAGGTGAGGAAGATGCTCACCGTGGCGATGCGCGCGACGACAGCGATATCGCCGATGAGCGCGAACCCGGAGGCGATCGCCGAAATGAGGACAAGCGCGATCACCGGCGTCTTGCGCGCGGAGATCCGGCTGAGCCACCGCAAGGGCCCCAGTTCGCGCCCCATGAACGAGAGCACGCGCGAGCTGCCGAGCAGGTTGCTGAGCAAGGTGTTGCTGGTGGAGAACAACGCCGCGATGCCCACTACCACCAGTCCGGTGCGGCCCCAGCGGCCCTCAACGATGGCGGCCAACGGCGCGGGTTCATCGGCGAGCTCCTGCCACGGCATGGCGCTCACCACCAGCATGGCCAGGGCCACATAGATCAGCAGAACGATGCCGTTGGAGATGAAGAGCGCCCGCGGGATGTCGCGCTCCGGAGCACGGGTCTCCTCGGCCAGCTTCACGATGTCCTCGAAGCCCATGTACGCGAAGAAGCTCAAGGCCGCGGCGAAGAACAACGCGTTCGGTCCCGCTTCGGGAAGCGCCAGCAGATCCGTGGTACCTGCCTGGGGCATCGCTGCGACACACACCACCACAAGACCCAGGATCTCCACCGCCGTGAGCGCGATGTTCACCGTGCTCGATGCCTGTATGCCCCGGATGTTCACCAGCAGCAACAGACCGATGATGCCCAAGGCGACCGGCAGCCGCGGAAGGTCGATCAGCTCCGTGAAGTACCCCGCGAAGCCGAGGGCTACGGTGGCGGCGCTGATGATGCCGTTGAGCGCGATCAACAGACCGACCGCTGTGCCCGCCCGCTGCCCGAATGCCTTCTGGGCGTAGACATACTCGCCGCCGGATCGCGGGAAGGCCGCGCTCAGTTCAGCGTAGGAGAACGCCGTGAGGAAGGCTGTGAACGAAGCGATGAGAAAAGCGAGCCATGTGAGGTTCCCTGCCTCACCGGCCACCTTGCCGATCAGCGTGTAGATGCCCGCGCCCAGAATGGAGCCGACACCGAAGAAGATGACATGCCCCAGCCGGAGCGAGCGATGCAGCGTGGCCGTTCTCGTCGCCACGCGGTCTATGCCGCCGTGGAGCGGTGCCCGTGCTTGAAGAGGGGCTCGACGGCCAACCACACCTGCCTTGAGGAGCGCGTCGTCGACCTCTCATGGGCGCTGGCCGTTCGCTGGTCCATCCTGCGCGCGCTGCGTTCCATGATCGACCTCGCCATCAGATAGCACACGGTGCTTTCGGCCCCTTGGTTCAAATTGACGCTGTGTTCCTCCAAGCCATCGTAACAACCACCGGATGCGCTGTTGTACATCACCTGCGCCAAGTGATTGCGGCCCAGGAACCACTCGAAGGCCAAGTGCATCCTGCGGGCATGCTCCGGTGCGCCAAAGGTTTCGTGGAACAGCGCCAGTGCGGAGATCGTGTACGCCGCGTCGATGGGCTGTTCACCGAAGCGATCCGGCTCCATGCCGGGTTTTTTCCACGTCCGGTTGGAGATCACGCGCAGCATATCGCCTTCGAACAAATGGTCCAGCAGGAAACCGAACGTGGCGATCGCGGTCTCGCGGTACGCAGACCGCTTCGTCTCCAAGTACGCAAGCAACATGGCTTCCGGAAGCACGGCGTTGCCGTAGGTGAGGATCGGCTCGAACCAGTCCCACCCCGGGGTCGCGGTGTCGGTGTATGTGCGCAACAGGCGCGCGGCCAGTTGGTCGATCAACGCGCTGATGCGCGCGCTGCAGTGTTTCGCGTTGTAGGCATGGAGGCCCTTGATGGTGAACGCCATCGCCCGGGGGGAGGTGAGTTCGCCTGCCCAGTGCAGCGTTGCCTCGAGCGCTTCCGAAGCGTGGCCGGCCATGTCCGCTGAAAGCACGGCTTCGTGAGCGGCACAGACCCCCAAGGCCCAGACCGCCCTGCCATTGCTGTCATCCAGGTTCTCACCGTGGTTCTGCGCGGTGAACACCCCCTCGCGATCCGCATAGTTGAGGAAGGTACCGTCGGCTTGTTGGCAATGGACGATGTAGTCCAGGTAACGCGAAGCGAGCACGCGATCGTGCCCGATACCGCCCTGGTTGCCGGCGTGGATGCACAAAGCGATCAACGCGCGCGCGTTGTCGTCCACCGTGTGCCCTGAACCCGCATCGGGTTCACTGATGTCACAGAACTGCACCATGCCTACGCGATCGGTCATGCGGTGCAGGTGCCGCAAGTTGACCGGAGGCCACAGGAAGCGGAGCTGGTCGGTCGCATCCGTGCGCCGGGCGAAGGCGCGTGCGTGGGCGATGGCCACATTGTCCCATGCGGTCGCGCGCATACGATGCAAGGCGTTGCGGCCCATGCGGTCCAGGCGTTCAGGGTCCAGTAGCAGGTCCACGGCCGCCCGGGCCAACTGGTCGGGCCGTTGGAAGTCGATCAGCACACCGGTGCCATCGTCGAGCACTTCGGCCGCATGCGGTATGCGCGTGGAGATCACCGGACAACCGCAGCCCATCGCATAGGCGAATGTCCCGCTCACGGCCTGGGCGGGATCCTTGGAGGTGAAGAGGTAGATGTCGGTGAGCTGCAGATGCTCCAGCAGTTCATCCAGTTCCAGGTAGCGGTCCACGAACCGCACATGGTCCTGCAATCCCAGCTCATCGACCTTGCGCAGGAGCGTGCTGCGGTAGCGCTCGCCTTCCTGGCGCACCACTTCCGGATGCGTGCGGCCCAGCACCAGGTAAAGCACATCGGGCACCCGTTGCTTGATGTGGACGAGCGCGTCCAAGGCCGTCTCGATGCTCTTGTTGCTGCTGAGCAGACCAAAGGTGGAAAGCACGCGCCGGCCCTGCACGCCGTGCTTGGTCTTCATCCCCTCCTTGTCCTGCCAGGCCACCACGTGCGTTCCATGCGGGATCACGGTGATCTTCTTGACGGGTATCCCGTATTCCTCGCACAGGATGCTCGCCGACCGCTGCGTGAGCACGATGACGTCCACGGCACGACCGGCCAATGCGCGCATCATCCGTACCCGTTCGAGCGAGGGTGAAGGCAGCACGGTGTGGAAGGTGATCGCCACCGGTTTGGTCAGCGCCTCGAGGAAGCCCAGCAGCAGATCGCCGTCCCCTCCTTGATAGAGCCCGAATTCATGCTGTACCCAGACCATGGAGATACGCGCATCGTTGTCCACTTCCGAGGCCAGACGGAGATGGTCCTCCGCGTCGATCGTGTTCAACGTGTGCGTCACCTCCTGCGGATAGTCGCGCGTGACGTAGCCGTCCTCCAGCGCGCAAACGTCATAGCGGAACGGGCCCTTGAAGGTGCGGTTGAGCGCCGTCACGAGGTCTTGTGTGTAGGTGGCGATCCCGCACACGCGTGGAGGATAGGACGTGAGGACAAGGACCTTGTCCATGTTCGATCGGTTCATCGGGCGTTCTTCTGCAATCGTTCGACCAAGGCGGGGAGGTTGACGGATGCGACAGCCACCCGCTCGTCCGCCGCGCCGTAATAGATGTAGAGTTCGTCATCGAACACCACGGCCCCGGAAGGGAAGATGATGTTCTTCACGTATCCGGTGCGTTCGTAGGGCTCCATCGGCGATATCAGCGGATCGGGCAGCCGGGCGATCAGCTTGGATGGGTCATCGCGGTCCAGCAGCGCCGCGCAGGCGTGGTACACGAACCCGTACGGGGTGTCCTCGGCGGCGTGGTAGATCAACAGCCAACCCGCCTCCGTCTCGATGGGCGGTGCCCCGCCGCCGATGTGGCTGGACTCGTGCGGCAGCGCGGGGTCCATCACGATGTGCCGCTTCAGGTCCATCAGGTACTGCTCCCAGAAGTGCCTGTCCAGCTCGGCCGGATCATCGAAGTACACGATCTGGATGCCCGGGTGTATACGGTGCAGCAACGCGAACTTCCCGTTGATCTTCCGCGGGAAGAACATCAGGTTCTTGTCCCATGCGAGCAGCTTGTCCGCGATCTCCTCACCCAGCCCGTGCTCCTTCAGCAGTTTGTAGTGGAAAAGATACTTCTGGTTGAGGTCCGGGCAGCAGTCGATCAGCTTCTTGAACTCCCGGTAGGTGAACTGCGGGGTGATCACGCCGTGCTTCGTGAAGGTCTCCAGGTCCTTCGACGTGGCGTAGGCTCCCAACGCGTTCGTGCGATCATAGCCGGTGTAGGTCATGTAGTAGGTGTCCCCGATCTTCACGATCCGCGGATCCTCCATGCCTTGCGATTCGTACGGATGCTCGGGCATCAACAACGGTTTATCGGCACGCTCCGCGACTTCCACCGGCCCGTTGAGCAGGCAGTGCCCCACCGTTGAATAGTTGCCGTGGCGGACCGCCCGATAGAACACGTGTACCTGATCGCCCACGCGGATGCATGCGGGATTCAAGGCCCCGGCATTCTCGAAGCCGTGATCGGACTTGTCCAGTAGTACGCCGTGGCGTTTTATCTCAAGGGTCATCGCGTTCAGGGTATAAACATCCATTCTATCTCATCCGGCCAAGAACATGCCCGGGCGTGCGACTGGACCATCGTTCCATCTCTGGCGCATGGGTCATTACCACCCCGTTAGCGGGCGGGATCGCCCCGCACCAGCGATGTCAGGATAGGCTGCGCTTGATCCGTGGGCGCTTTTCATCGCGCGGGCGGTCCGCTTTCGCGACGTTCCCAGCGGTATGTGGAGGGCGCTCGCCTTCCAACACAGAGCCGTGCTGGTCCTGCGAAGGGCCCTGCTCCACGGGTTTCCCGGGATGCCCCTCGCCGGGCCTTTGGACCACGGTGATGACGGTTGGATACTTCTTGTTGTGCATGGCCTTTGACGGACAAGTACCGGGCCGGTGCGGACCTATCTTCACGGCTCCGGAACGGATCGAAGACCGACCTATGGCCACCGACTACTACACCGTGCTCGGCGTGGCGCGCAACGCGACCCCGGACGACATCAAGAAGGCCTATCGGAAACTGGCGCGCAAACACCACCCGGACCTCGATCCGAACAACGCCGAAGCCAAGAAGAAGTTCCAGGAGATCAACGAAGCGAACGAAGTGCTCAGTGATCCAGAGAGCCGCAAGAAATACGACCAGTACGGCCACCAATGGAAACAGGCTGACCAGTTCGAGCAGGCCAGGCGTGAACAGGGATCGCGACAGCAAGCGAGTGGCCAAGGCGGAAACCCCTTCGGTACCGGCGGAATGGATGAAGAGGACCTCTTCAGTTCCATGTTCGGTGGTGGTCGCGGAAGGCAAGTGAAGTTCCGTGGACCGGACTACCAGACCGAACTGCGGCTGGATGCAGAAGCGGCGTACACCGCCCACAAACAAACGCTCACCGTCAACGGCAAGCCGATACGCATCACGGTGCCTGCGGGCGTAGAGAACGAACAGTTGATCCGTATTCCCGGCCAAGGGGGTCCCGGTGTACACGGTGGACCGGACGGCGACCTCTACCTCACCTTCATCGTCGCGCCGCATCCACGGTTCAAACGCGTGGGCAAAGACCTCTTCCTCACGCAGGACCTCGACCTGCCCACCGCGATGCTGGGTGGCGACATCACGGTGGATACCATGGACGGCAAAGTCAAACTCAAGGTCGCGCCCGAAACGCAGAACGGCACCAAGGTGAAATTGAAAGGCAAGGGCTTCCCCGTGTACAAAAACGAAGGACAGTTCGGCGACCTCTACATCACCTATAACGTGCAACTGCCCAGCGGGCTCAGCGAGCGTGAAAAGGAACTGTTCCGCGAACTGGCCGCCATCCGACATACCGCTTCCGCATGACCACAAGTGAACTCATCGCTGTCGAGGTCTTCGCCACGCATCAAGGGGTGGAAGCTTCCTTCGTCCATGCCCTGCACGAGCGCGGCCTGATCGGCATCACCGTGGTGCAGGAGCGGCAGTTCCTGGAACCGGGACAGCTGGCACGCGTCGAGCGGCTCGCCCGCTTGCACTATGACCTGGAGATCAACCTCGAAGGCCTGGAAGCCATCAGCCATCTGTTGGACCGCATGGATGCGGTACAGCAGGAGGCACGCGCGCTGAGGGAACGATTGCGGCTTTACGAGCAGGAGTAACGGTCAATCCGCCGGGATGGACTTCCTGCGCTTCGCCCACTTGTACCCTTCGAACCACCACACCGAACCCAGCCCGATCGCTGCGGCGATGCCGAGTTGCGGGAACGACGGTGAAGCCATGTGGAAGAAGTCGCGGAACAGCGGAACGTAGAGCAGGGCCGCCAGCAGGCCGATCGTGAGCAGCAGCATCGCGAGCAGCAGTGTGTTGTGGCCGGTGAAGGCGCTGAAGACCGAAGCCGTGAAGGAGCGGTTCACCAAGGTAAGGCCGATATTGGCGATCACCAGCGTGCTGAAGACCATGGCTCGGACGAGCTGTTCGGCGTGCCCTTGATGCACCGCGAGCTGATACGTGCCCAACGTGCCGAGGGTGATCACCAGCCCTTGCCAGATGCTGACCGAGAGCTCCTTCCACGTGAGGAAGGTGAGGCTGAGCGGGCGCGGCGGCCGACGCATGCCATCCTTCTCCAGTGGCTCGTTCTCGTACACGATGCTGCACGTGGGACCCATGATGAGTTCCAGGAAGATCACGTGCAACGGCGTGAAGATGTTCGGGTACGCCCAGCCCAGGAAAAGCGGCAGCGCGACAGTGAG
>JAGODO010000012.1 GCA_017998165.1 Flavobacteriales bacterium
CTTTCCGCCTTGCTTCTTGTCGCAGGCCACGTTTGCGCACAGGTGGCCCCTGCCATCGAGTGGCAGCGCTCGCTTGGGGGAGCGGCGAATGAGTACGGCAATTGCATTGAACTGACCGCGGACGGGAGATATATCATCGCTGGAGCCACCCAGTCGACCGATCAGGATGTAACCGGCAATCATGGGGACTATGATGCCTGGGTCGTCAAACTGGATGACGAAGGTGAGATCCTGTGGCAAAAGGCGCTCGGCGGAACGGGCAATGATGGCGCGTACGCGATCCATCCAACGCTCGAAGGTGGATATATCATGGCCGGTTCGACCTGGTCAAATGACGGCGATGTCACCGGCAATCATGGGATCGTGGACGCCTGGGTCGTCAAACTGGATGCCTTGGGGAACATCCAATGGCAACGTGCCTTGGGGGGATCGGGCTTCGAGGAGGCGAGCTCGATCCGGCAGCGACCGGAAGGCGGCTATTTCATGGCAGGTACCGCTTCCTCTTGGGACGGCGATCTGGTCGGGAGCCCTGGTGTGAGCAACAACGCCTGGTTCGTCAAGCTTGATACATTGGGGAATATCCAATGGCAGCGCGTTGCCGGCGGCTCCTATGCTGAATCCGCCTATGGGATAGACCGGACCGGCGACGGTGGTTACATCGCGGCAGGGTTCACTTTTTCGAGCGACGGCGACATACTCGGGGGCAATCATGGGAATGGGGACGCCTGGGTCGTCAAACTCTATGACGGGTACATCGAATGGGAAGCGACTTTGGGTGGATCAGCGGAGGACCGTGCCGAAAAGGTCCAGCAGACCCCGGACGGCGGGTTCATTGTTTGTGGGTCCACTAATTCCGAAGACGGCGATGTCTCGGGCTACCACGGCCATGGTGATGCCTGGGTCGTGAAGCTCAGCAACCTTGGGTATATCAGCTGGCAAAAGACCTTGGGGGGTGATGGACCCGACAATGGCTATGATATTGTCCAGACCAGTGATGGCGGCTATCTGTTGACCGGTCTCTCAGACATCGGCCTGGTCAATTCTCCGGTCGGCTGGGATGCCTGGGTGGTGAAGCTGGATGCCGCCGGCGATCTGCTCTGGCAAAAACCGATGGGGGGCAGCGACTACGATGCGGGCAGCACCGTTCGTGAAACACCGGATGGTGGATCGATCATGTTGGGCCATACCAGATCCAGCGACGGAGACGTTTCGGGAAGCCTTGGTGGCCAGGATATCTGGGTGGTCAAGTTGGGAAGTGATGCGGTCGGGATCCCGCAGCCCGAGGTATGTCCGATCCTGGTGACCGTGTCCCGGGAATACGTGCGCATCAGTTCGCCCATTTCTCTGGACGATGCCCGTATGACGCTCGTGGACGTAGCCGGCCGAACGATACTGACGAGTCTGCTCGAGGGGACCATCTGCACGCTCGATATGCGCGATCGACCCCGGGGACTCTACATGGTCTCCGTGCATCATACCGGGGGCATCAGCAGTTCGCGTTTCGTTCTGGAATAGCCTCCTTCCTTGCGCGGCCCTCACGGCACATCACGCAACGTCATTCCGCCGTCGGCTAACTTCCCGGCCGATGCTCCAGGCCGTCCTGATCTTCCTCGCGGCGCTCACCGGCCTGCTCTTCTCCGCGCGCTACTTCACGAGCGCTGCTGAAGGCATCGGCCACTGGCTGAAGCTCTCACCATTCGTGATCGGTGTATTCATCGTGGGTATCGGTACGTCCTTGCCGGAACTGGTCTCGTCGATCCTGTCAGTTCGGGCCGGCGCTTCGGAGATCGTTCCGGGGAACATCCTCGGTTCGAGCATCTCGAACCTTTTGCTCATCATCGGTATCGTGGCGGTGATCGCCCGACCGGAAATCCGCTTGGGCAGCCAGTACATCCTGATCGACCTGCACTACTTGCTCGGTGCTTTCGCATGTTTCTGGCTCGTGGCGCACGATGGCACCATCATCTGGCCGGAGGCGCTGATCGGCCTGCTGCTCTTCATCGGTTACAGTATCTACCTAATCAAACAGGGCGGTACTGAGGTGAAGGAAACGAGCGAGGACCGAGCCGCTGAACGAGCGGCGAATCCGACCAAGGAACTCTTGATACTCCTGCTCAGCGCGGTGGGCATCTACTTCGCCGCGGACTTCACCGTGTCCTCCATAACGGACATCGCCACGCGCCTTGCACTGCCGCCTTCATTCATCGCCCTCACGGTGCTTTCCTTGGGCACCACACTTCCGGAACTCGCCGTGAACATATCGGCGATCAAACAGGGCAAGGCGGAAATGGCGGTGGGCAACGTGCTCGGTTCATGCATCTTCAACACGCTGGTGATCCCGCTGGCGGCTTCCGCATTCGGTGTAGTGAACGTTCCCGCATCACTGCTGTCCTTCTCTCTTCCGGTGATGCTCGGTTCGGGACTCTTCTTCTACCTGCTCACGCTGGACAAGCGCATCTCCCGTTGGGAGGGCTGGCTCTTCGCCGGGCTGTACGCGCTGTTCATCGTGCAACTCACGCAGACGGCATGATCCATTCGATCCTCGCTGACAAGGCTACCCGCCTCTACATCATCCTCGGGGCCTTCTTCGTTGCCAATGCGCTCATCGCTGAAATGATCGGCGTGAAGCTCTTCCAGCTCGAAACAGCGCTGGGACTTTCCACGGCGGACTTCTCGCTGCTGGGACAGGACCATCTTTCGTTCGTGCTCAGCGTGGGCGTGTTGCCGTGGCCGATCGTCTTCATCATGACCGACGTGGTGAACGACTACTATGGCGTGCGCGGGGTGCGTTTCCTTACCCTGCTCACCGCCGGGCTCATCGCCTTCGCCTTCATCGTCATGTGGTGCGCCATCCACATCGCGCCGGCCGGGTTCTGGATATCCAGCAGCACCGCCCAGGGCGTTCCGGACATGCAGGCGGCGTTCACCAGCATCTTCGGGCAAGGCATGAACATCATCCTCGGCTCGCTTACCGCCTTCATCATCGGCCAGCTCGTTGATGCGGTCAGCTTCCGCGCGATCAAACGCGCCACCGGTGACAAGCGCATCTGGCTCCGCGCCACGGGAAGCACGCTCATCAGCCAGCTCATCGATAGCGTCGTGGTGACGTATGTGGCCTTCTGGGTCTTCAAGGGCTGGAGCTTCGCGCTCTGCACGGCGCTCGTCCTCACCGCCTATTGCTACAAGCTGATCGTCGCCCTGCTGAGCACTCCACTCGTGTATCTGGTACACGCCGGTGTTGAACGTTACCTCGGCAAGGAACGGGCACTTGCGATGCGCGAAGCGGCCCTTCTCAGGGGGGATGAACAATAGAGCCGCCTCTACCTTGTACCCTTGAACAGCCCGCTCCATTCATGGCCCTCGAAGCGACCGAACATCTGACCGTGCGCGCCGTGCGGACCGAGGACGCCGTTGATCTGTTCCGGTTGATCGACAAGGACCGGGAACTCTTCTCCATCTACTTCCCCGTGACGACCGGTCGCACCACGGATGCTCCCGCGACACTCGCATACGTGCGTGACCTCATCGCGCAAGCCTCCGCGCGCGAGACCTTCTGCTACCTGGTGTCGACCGATGGATCCAGTGTTCCGGTCGGCGCCATCTTCCTGAAGTCGTTCGACCACCGGGTGGGCAAGTGCGAACTCGCCTACCTCGTCGCTTCGAGCCATCAAGGCAAGGGCATCGCGTCCAGCGCCGTCGCCTGGGCCGTGGATGAGGCCTTCCGTACCCACGGCATGAACAAGGTCTTCCTGCGTGTCGATCCGGGCAACAGCGCGAGCATCCGCGTGGCCGAAAAGAACGACTTCCAACGCGAAGGATTGCTGCGCCAGGATTTCCGCACCAGTGACGACCGCCTGCTGGACGTTATCGTCTTCGGCAAATTGCGCTAGCTCCCCGCTTTCGCCACCGGTGGGGTCCATCGCTCCACCACCCCATCCACGGCCTTCACCGTGCGCAGGTAGTCGTAGATCGCACCCAGGTCCTGTTCGGTCATGCCGGTGTACATCGTCCAAGGCATCACCGTTTGGAATTCGCCCTTCGCCCAATCCACTGGCGGCGACACGTAGCTGCTGTCACTGTAGAACTTGAACCGGTCGATGAACTGCTGTTTGGTCCATTTTCCTATACCGCCGTTCTCGCTCGGGGTGATGTTCACCGACCGGTTAACCGCACCCGTCGGCATGTTGAACTCGAAGCCCCCGGCGAAAGGCTCCCCGACCTTTTCCCCTTTCACCGTCTTCGTGTGGCACTCCCCACATCCGGAGGCATTCACCATGTATCTGCCGTAGGCCACAGCATCGGAGGGATCAGGGCGCTTTTCGGGTGCGGCGACCTTCGGTATGGTGTGCAGGATGATGTTCACCGGGAAGACCGCGGCGCTCGTACCGGGCACATTGTTCTGCTCCGGCAGGCCTCGGACGTAAGCGATGATGGAGTAGACGTCCTCAATGTCCATCCGGTTGTAGTTCGGATAGGGCATCACGGGGAAGAAGGGATGACCATCCTTGCTGACCCCACTGGTGATCGCGCGATAGATCTCCCCGTCGCTCCAGGTCTTCAACCCGAACGGCGTGATGTTCTTGCTGAAAAAGGTGCCGGGGAAGTTCATCGACTGGTCGAACTTCTCACCACCCTTGCCGAGGGTACCGGGCACCAGCGGGGCCGAGAACTTGTTCCAGTCACGCGTACTGTGACAGTCCATGCACACACACACGTGGTTCGCCAGGTACTCGCCTCGGGCCACGCGTTCCGGGGTGATCTCCACCTTCAGATCGGCCTGCACGGGGATGTCCGGTAGGGCCTGGGTGATGTATGTGACCGCCACTCCGGCGAGGAGCGCAACGACGAGCAACAGGATGCCGAGGATCTTGAAGACCTTCTTCATGGCTTTGGTGTTGATGCCGAAAAGGTAGTGGTGAGCACGGAACCACCAAGACGGGGATCATGATGAGCATACCCTTAGTTTCGTCGCATGCCTCCGCGAAAACGCAGGAAAACCCCGCCGACAGGGGCGATCGAGCGCGCCGCGAAACGTGCCGAGCAGAAAGCGGCCGGCGCTTTCGATGGCCGCTTCCGACCGCGCGTGGTGAAAAGCGGCAAGGCTTATCGTCGGCGTCCGAAACACCCGCCTGCGGGGGACTGACACTTCATCCTTCGCCGGACGCGATCAGCGACCACGCCTGGAGCAACCGTGGGTGCCGGCGTAGCCGTGCGATGTACCTGTCCTCGGTGATCGCTCCCTTCGCGCACATCACCTGTACGAGGTCCCGTTTGTCCGATCGGGTCCATCGTTCAAGGTCCGGTATCAGATCCACGGCCGAGGCGAGTTCCTTGAATCCCGCACGATCCCCATCGGACCAGCCGCGCATGGACCCGACACCGAGTTTGCGCGCCACGCGTCGGGCGATGCGCTCACGCGCCATGGACCGATCACCTTCCGCCGTGGTGGCGAGATGCTCCATCACCCGCTCCGACAGATCGAGCGGTTCGAACACCGGTGCATCCTCCCCGCTGACACGCAGCAGCATGGGCTCTACCACCAGTTTCCGGAGAACCGCGGCCGGTGTGCGATATCCGACCTCCAAGCGCACCCGATCCCGTTCGGAGGCGGCGACCTGTGCCAAGCGCGGATGCTCGGTTCGAAAGCCCAGGCGATGGTAGAACCAGTACGCGCCGGAGCGGATACCATCGGAATTGCCATGCCCGAGCTGGTAGTTCTCGGCCTCGAAACATCCAACCCCGTACCGTTGGGCGTAACATCGGAGAACTTGGGCGAACAACATGGCTGACGGTCCACCGCGGAAGGCGGGGAACACACTGATGCCCACCTTCGACTTGCCCGGAAAGATCCAGGCACCACCGTACGCCACGGGCACGTTGTTGGCGAAGGCGACGTAGCCCACATAGGCATCGAAAGCCGTGCGTCTGCCCACGGGAAGGGGCAACAGCGCGATGCTCATGCCGTGGTCGAGTCGCTGGTGAACGATCGAGCGCCCGTCGGCGAGAGTGACCGGATCGGTCTCGCGTTGGTGCCCGATGAGCACACCACGTCCGGCGAGGATCAATGCGCGACGTTGGCGCGGATCCAACCGGGTCTCCGGCACTAGCGGTATGTTCATCGCCATGCGCGGATCGCCCAATTCCTTGGTGCCGGTGGGAAATGGATGCACGGGATCCGCGAGCCCCTCACACCACGTGCGGGACAATTTTGAATGCCGAGGTGTGACCATGATGCCTGGCCTGCACGTTTCCCATAACGCATGCCTCAGGTGCGGGTCCGCCGTGGCATGATCGATGGCGTTCACCAACCAGGGCAATGGCGCTCCGTTCGAGGCGTCATGAAGCCTGGCCAGCGGGTCGTGGCGCGCGTCGTCCAGGGCTTCCCGCTCGCTCTGGTGGACCAGTGCGAGCAGCGTGTTGCGCACCAGGTCCTCCTCTCCCTCCAAGGCGTCCAATGCGATGGCTCCGGGTTCCTCCACCAGCAACCAGCGGCACAGATCGATGCTGAACCTTGCGCGCATGGGCTGGCCATCGATGCCACTGTCCCGCAAGCCCTTCGCGAAGCCTTTGCGCGCGGCCGACAACTCCGCAGCGCGGCCACTGATGCGGGACAGCCCAGCTGACGCACGATCGCGATCGGCGACGTTCCGTGGGAATGCCCGGATGAACAACAACAGGTCGTGCGCTTCGATCACCGACCGTGCATGAGGATGGGTGGTCCATCGCTCGTCGGCGCTGATGACCGACCATTCCCTCGAAGTGAGGGAGCCTCCTGCGGCATAACGCTTGCGGAGCTGGTCCATGTCGATGGTGCTGAGTTCCATGGCCGCACGATAGGGCCCAAAAGAAAGCGCTACGATGGAAGTGCGCACCATTACATTGGCCTGCATGTCGAAGAACCTCTCCTCACTCTCTGGCCGCGACGGCAAGGAACTCGAGGATCCCCTGTGGGAACGCTTGCAGCAGGCCGCAGCGCGCACCGGCACTCCGGACGAGTCCTCGCTCACGGCGATCGCCGACGACTTCCTGATCGGCGAAGCCATCACCTTCGGCACGAGCTCGTTCTACGACTTCCTTAAAAAGGAGAACCAGGGGAAGAAGGCGTACGTCTGCAACGGCAGCGCCTGCCTCGTCGCCGGCACACAGGACAGGGTGCATCACGAGCTGGCCCGCCACTTCAAGGCGGAGGAGATCGGCCACATGTGCTGTTTGGGACGCTGCCACGAGAACAGCGCCTTCAACGTTGGTGGTCTCAACTATTCCGGAAAGGCGATCGAACGGATCGGGGACATCGCGACCGGGAAGTCACGTGATGGTATGGATGCGCACCATGTCGGCACGTCGATGGAGCATCCGATCCTCACCGCGCCGATGCCGCCGCTCGAGGAATTCTACGCGCTGTGGGAACAAGTGTTGAAGGGCGATCCGCTCGATGTGCTGAGCGAGATCAAGACAGCGACCATCCGCGGGCGTGGTGGTGCGGGCTTCCCGATGGGCTTCAAACTGCAGGCCTGTCGTGATGCGCAGGACATCACCGGCAATGGCACACCGCGCAAGTACATCGTGTGCAATGCGGACGAGGGCGACCCCGGTGCGTTCAGCGACCGTTACCTGCTCGAACAACGTCCGCACCTGGTCCTGCTCGGCATGATGCTCGCCGGCTTCTGCGTCGGGGCCGATACCGGTGTGCTCTACATCCGCGCGGAATACCCGGAGGCCGTGGAGGTGGTGAAGCGGGCCGTCGCGGATATCGGGCAACGCGGGTGGATCGGGAATGACATCAAGGGCACAGGCATCAACTGGCGCTTCAAAGTGATCAAGGCGGCCGGTGCCTATGTATGCGGTGAAGAGACGGCGCTGTTGAACAGCATCGAGGGCAAACGCGGGGAGGTGCGTACGCGGCCTCCTTACCCCGCGCAACAAGGATTGTTCAACCGGCCAACGGTGGTGAACAACGTGGAGACGCTCGCCTGTGTGCCCTGGGTGGTGAAGAACGGCGGTGCGGCATTCACCAGGCTCGGCTCGGAAAAAAGCAACGGCTCCAAACTCGTTTGCCTGGACAGCGGCTTCAACCGCCCGGGCCTCTACGAGGTGGAGTGCGGAACGCCGCTCAGCAAGGTGATCGATGAACTCGGCCAGGGCTTCGCCCGCCAGACCAAGGCGCTGCATATCGGTGGCCCTCTCGGCGGCATCGTGCCGTTGCACAAGACCCGCGACCTGTCGATCGATTTCGAATCGTTCCAGAAGGAAGGCTTCCTGCTCGGCCATGCGAGCGTGCTGTCCATCCCCGCGGACTTCCCGATGGTGGCCTACCTCGAACATCTCTTCGAGTTCACCGCGATGGAGAGCTGTGGCAAGTGCTTCCCCTGCCGGATCGGATCCACTCGCGGGAAGGAACTGATCGCCGGTGCGCGCGCCGGCCGGAAGATCGATCGCGCATTGTTCAATGACCTGATCGAAACGATGGAGATCGGATCGTTGTGCGCCCTCGGCGGTGGTCTTCCGCTCGGCGTGAAGAACGCGATGACCTACTTCCGCGAGGAGCTCGACGCGTACTTCCCGGCGTAGCGCTCGGCACCATGTACAACGGGAAAGCCCCGACATGTCGGGGCTTTCACAAGGTTCGAGAAGAAAACTACTTCTTCTTCTTCGTGGCCTTCTTCGCGGCCTTCTTCTTCGGTGCCGCCTTCTTCGCAGCTTTCTTCTTGGTTGCCTTCTTTGCCATGGTGTTAAAGGTTTGCGCCAAACGTATCGCGCGCATGTGTTCAAAATGCGATCGCATGCAACGATGTACGAACCATGACCTGTTGATATCCTGACCCATCATCCGGATGGACCAAGAAGGTCAAGAACACGTCCGCATCACGGAAATATTGATTTCTATTTTCAGGTATATTCTGCCGTATCCCCGATCGCGCACTCTCGACATCGTCCCGTCATGGGAGCCTGCGGGCGGTTCATGATGAGCGGCCCTCGGGAACCGTGCCGACGCCGGGCATCGCGTCGTGGCGTTCCAATGAGCGGCACCGATCAGGCAACGACCGGCACCGTAAGAACCGTCTGATCACCACATTTGCGTGCCCTGCTCAGGCATGAAGAAGTTCCTGGTCGTTCCATTGGCCGTCGTGCTCGTCCTGCTTTCCTGTCGGAAGGATGAGGATCCTGACGTCGTGGTCGATCCTCCCGGAGAAACCTCGCAGGTCTCCTTCGACCTGGACCAGGTCCCCTACGATTCGCTCAGCCGGTACCACTTCTTCGAGGGTCCCTTGGCGGACTTCCAACCAACGGATGGGGTGATCCCCTTCGCGCCCATCAACGCGCTCTTCAGCGACTACGCGCACAAGAAGCGATTCCTCTGGATGCCGCCGGGGGCGGGTGCGACCTATGAAAGCGACACCTCCGCGCTGGACTTTCCCAACGGCGCGGTGATGATCAAGACCTTCTACTATGACCACGTCCAGCCGAACGACAGCCGCCGCATACTGGAAACGCGTATGATCTTCAAGCGTAACGGCATTTGGGAGTTCGCCGACTACATATGGAACGAAGAGCAGACCGAAGCGGTGTACGACCTTGGGGGACACCTGGTCCCGCTTTCGTTCGCGGACGACGCCGGCAACCCACATGACGTCATCTACAGGATCCCCACCGAGATCGAATGCCACACCTGCCACAAGAAAGCCGGGCAGATAAGAACCCCGATCGGCGCGAAACCCCAGAACCTCAATTCCATCTTCCCCTATCCGGAAGGAGCAGCGAACCAATTGGACAAATGGACCTCCATGGGTTATCTCGAAGGCGGCCTTCCGGGTACGATCAACACCGTGACGGATTGGACCGATGCCTCACAACCCCTGAACGAACGGGTGCGGGGCTATGTGGACGCCAACTGCTCGCATTGCCACACCGATGGTCGCTACTGCGATTACAGGCCGATGCGATTCAACTGGGCCGAAACGGCGGACCCGGCGATGCTGGGCGTCTGTGTGGCGCCGGACCAACCCCTGCTGCCGACACATTCACATATCGTGAAGCCCGGCAACCTGGAAAAATCGCTCCTGTACTATCGCGTGAATTCAGACCTGGACGCCATACGCATGCCCCTTCTTGGACGCACCCTGATCCATCAGGAAGGCCAACAGCTCATCGCCGATTGGATCAACAGCCTGACCCAGACCTGCAACTGAACCGTTCTTTCGGCCTAACATTGACAGAGCCACCCAAAACGCCCGCGCCGGGCCAAGGCGCAAGACCATGAGAAAGACCTGTACACTCTTCATCGCCGGGGCCCTCCCCTTACTCTCCGCACAAGCGCAGAACACCTGTTCGAGCGCTTTGTCCATCGCCGCCGGCACCTACACGGTGGACGCGGTGAACGGACCGGAGATCCCTGTGCCGCTCTGCGGCACCAACGGTGTGGGAGCGCTCCATACCGAGTGGTACGCCTACACGCCCGACCAGGACTATTCGCTCACCGTGACCACGGACCTCCCGCAGAACGGAGATGTCGACACCCGCTTCAACGTGTACAGCGGCGCCTGCGGGCAGCTGGATTGCGTGGGCGGTGCCGATGACCAGGGTGCCAACACCAAGGCGTCGATCACCGTGCAGGTTTCCGGTGGTATCACCTATCGTATCGCCTTCGACGACAAATGGTCCAACACCGGTTTCGATTTCCAACTTTCCGAGAGCGACCCCGTCGTCACCGAGTTCAGCTTCATCCCGACGACCATCGCCACGAGCGGCAGCGTCTACGGGGCCGTGGACATGAACGGCGATTTCCTGGACGATGTCGTCGGTGTCTCCGCCTCGAACGTCAACCTCAACAAGCAGCTCGCCAGCGGCGGGTTCACCGTGCAGAACATCGCCACACCCGCCGCTGATTTCCCGGCGACCTGGAGCATGTCTGCCGGAGACCTGAACGGCGACGGCTACAACGACCTGCAGTACGGGAACGGCAGTGGTGTCACCTACATGCTGTCGGCCAACGGCGGCACCAGCTTCACGGAAGTGTCCCCGGCGATGTACGTCTTCAGCCAGCGTGGCAACATGGTGGACATCAACAACGACGGCCTCCTCGACGGATTCATGTGCCACGACGTTGACGCCAATGTGTACCACCTGAACGACGGCAACGGGAACTTCACGGTGCATCAGGGCGGCCTCGGTGAGACCTGTGGCAACTACGGATCGGTCTGGATCGACTACGATGGAGACCATGACATGGACCTCTTCGTTTCCAAGTGCGGATGCGACCCCGTGGACATCCTCTATCGCAACAACGGTGATGGCACCTTCACCAACATGGCGCCCACCTATGGCATGAGCGACACCCACAACAGCTGGAGCAGCGCCTGGGCCGATTATGACAACGATGGGGATATGGACGTGCTGGTGGGCAGCAACGGCAGCCCCAACAGCAAACTGCTGCGCAACGACGGCAGCACCTTCACCAACATCACCGGCGGCTCCGGATTCGACACGTTCGGTGGTACCACCATCGACTGGAACTGCCACGATTTCAACAACGATGGTTACGTGGACATCCTCGGAGGCGGAGCGCTGATGATGAACAACGGTGACATGACCTTCACCCTGAACGTCTCCGCACCGACCAACGGACCGATCGGCGACCTGAACAACGATGGCTTCATGGACATCGTCCTCGGCAACACCATCTATATGAACAGCGGGAACACGAACAAGCACCTCACCGTGAACATGACCGGAACGGCCAGCAACAAGAACGGTATCGGTGCGCGCGTCGTGGTGGCCAGTCCGTCGTTCACGCAGATGCGGGAGATCCGCAGCGGCGACGCCTTCCATTACATGAGCTCGCTGAACGCGCACTTCGGGCTCGGCACGGACACGCAGATCAACCAGGTGACCATCTACTGGCCGAGCGGAATAGTGGACGTGATCGAGAATGTGGCGGTCAATTCCACCCTCGAAGTGGTCGAAGGCAACTTCAGCACGAACGTCGCGGAGACCGCGAAGGGCGAATTCACCCTCTTCCCGAACCCGGCCCAGGATGTTCTCTATGTCCGTTCGCAGGACAATGTGGCCAACCAGCCGGTGAACGTGTTCAGCATCGATGGCCAGCGCGTGCTCACCGCGACGCTGCGGAACGACCAGCTCGATATCTCATCGCTGAAGAGCGGTGTATACATGCTCCGCCTGCAACTCAACGGACGTGCGCTACAGCAGAAATTCGTGAAGCGTTGAGCTTCGCTTCCATGAACGGAAAACCCCGGCCTTTCGGCCGGGGTTTTCCGTTCGCACATGGCTCAGGGCACCTGCGCCGTTCGCGGCGCGTTGGGCGTCGTACCTCCCACCGTCTGGAGGATGCGATCCCGGTCGTTCGCTGAACCGGTGTACTTCACCCGGCCATCCATGTTCACGTCGTGCCGATAGTACCCGGGCAGCATGGCGTTCGGCGTGGTGCCACCGACAAGGGACAGGATCGGATCACGGTCGTTGCCGCCGCCGGTGTATTTCACCTGGCCGTTGCCCGTCGCATCCCCGCACCAAAGCACCTGCCTTGGTCCCATATCCTTACGCGCGCCGCTCCCCCAGACCGCCGTTGTCGCCTGCGTGAGATCCAGGAATGTTCCGTCGGGCCCGAACGTGAGGGCCGTTGCCGTCATCACACCCAAGTGGTTGCGATGCTTGATGGAGAAGTAGTAATTCCCGAAAGGCACATCGAACTCAACGGCCGAGGTCCCGTCCATTTCCACGATGTCACCGTCCCGTTGCAACAAGGCGCTCCTCGTGGCCACGCGGAACCCATTGGCCAGGGCATCGCGCAACTCCAGCACCACCCAGTCCACCACGGCATTACCGCCCTCGGCGTTCAGCACCGCCTCGGTGGTGTGCTCCGTTCCACCGTCACCCACATGCACATAGCCGAGTTCCGCATAGGGTTCGGCGGTCGGGAGCAGATGCGCCTTACGCAGCGAGTCATGCATCATATCATCAGCCGCCACGTAACAGCCCTCCAGCATGGCGCGCGGATTCACGCGCACGCCGGTCTGTCCCGACATTCCGGACGCCAGCAATAGGCCAGCTCCGATCATCGCATATCTGCTCAGGCTCGTCATCGGTCCGTTACCTGGTTGACGCCTTCAAGTTAGAAGGTTGCCGCTCCCACGACAAACCGGTCGTCCGAAGCCGCTTCCCGATCGACGCGGCACCCATCGGATACGTCGGGATCCGCCCTCACTCCATCGCGAACGGGTACGTCCTCCCGTCTTGGACTTCGGGGGTTCACCAACTTGCCCCCGAACCGGGCGACACGCCTCCGCCAACCGAAGGGCGGGCCATGGAGTGTCGTCCAATACCCCAGCACCTCCCGCATTGATCATGTTCCAGGCGAGCAGACCCGGTCGGTGCCAGCGCGGAAAGCCCTACCGCGCAACAGTCGCCTTCCTCCTTGGGGCGCTCTTCCTTACCGCTTCTTCCCAACGGCCAGGTGCCGTGGACTCGCTCCGGTCGGTCCTGCGCCATGCCCCAGCGGACAGTACCCGTTTCAAATGCCTGATCGCGCTGGCCGGTGAATACATCGGCTCAGACCCGGATACCACATTCGCCATCTGTCTGTCCGCCCGCGGCGTGGCCGCGAAGACCGGCCGCCCCGGCGATGTGGGCGAAGTTGAAGGCTGGCTCGGTTACCTCGAAGAACAGCGGGGCAACATCCCGCAGGCCCTCGATCACTACTCATCCAGCCTGAACGAAGCGGAACGCCTGCGTGACAGCGCGGGCATCTCGGTCGTGCTCAACAATCTCGCCGCCATCTACAAGGACCAGGGACGGATCGAGGAAGCGATGGACGCGCACCAACGGAGCCTCCACATCCGGCGCGCTCGTCGCGACTCGTCCGGTATCGCCACTTCGCTCAATAACCTTGGGCTCATCCTGTACGACCAAGGCCGCATCCCCGAAGCGATGGAACATTATTCGGATGCCCTGCGCATCTACGAGGCCATCGGCGATCAGGAGGGCACGGCCACGGCGCTGCACAACATCGCAGGCGTATATCGCGACCAGGGCGACCTTCCCGAAGCGCTCGCCTACTTCCAGCGCGCGCTGCTCATCCACAAGGCGCTGGGCGACACGTACGCGGAAGCCGGTACTGAAGACAACGTGGGCGGCGTGCTGGAAGGACAGGCCCGCGATGACGAAGCGCTCGCGCACTACCGGCGGGCGTTCACGCTCCATGAACAGGTGGGCGATCAACGCGGCATGGGCTATTCCCTGCGCAACATCGCGGGGCTCGAGCTGAAAGCCGGCGCACCGGATACAGCGCTCATGCACGCCCGGCGTGCGCTGGCCTTCTTTACTTCCAGCGATGACAAACGCGGCAGGGCGAGCGCGCTCTGGATGACCGGAAAGGCGCTGCAGCTTTCGGGCCGCGGCGGGGAAGCGGAACGTACAGCGCTCGAAGCGTTGGAGCTCGCCCGTGAGCTGGGCTATCCGCAGCTCGTACGCGATGCTTCCGGTCTGCTGGACAAGCTCTACCGTGATCAGGGCCGATGGAGGGAGGCCATCGAAATGCACGACCTGTACACCATCATGCGCGACAGCGTGCTCAACCAGGACGCCAGGCGCAGCGCCATCCGCCAGCAGTACAAGTACGCTTATGAGAAGAAGGAGGCCGCGCTGAAAGCCGAACAGGTGGAGCGCGACCTGCTCGGGGCGATGGCCGTGCAGAAGGAACGCAACCGGCGCAATGTGCTGCTGCTCGTTGGCGTGGGCATCCTGATGGTGGCCGTGGGCCTCCTGAGCCGTGTGCGCCATCTGCGCCGCACGCGTTCGGAGATCCAGCAGGAACGTGACGTGTCGGAGAACCTCCTGCACAACATCCTCCCGGAGGAGGTGGCCGCCGAACTGAAACAAAAGGGCGCCGCCGAAGCCCGGCTGATCGAGCACGTCACGGTGCTCTTCACCGACTTCAAGGGATTCACCGCCGTGTCGGAAAAGCTGAGCCCAAAGGACCTCGTGCGCGACATCCACGAGTGCTTCAGCGCCTTCGACCATATCATGGCCAAGCACGGCATCGAGAAGATCAAGACCATCGGTGACGCGTACATGGCCGCCGGCGGATTGCCCACGCCCAACAACACCCACGCACACGATGTGGTCATGGCCGCGCTCGAGATCCGCGACTTCATCGCGGAAGGCAAAGCGCGGAAAGTCGCGGCGGGGCTCCCCTGCTTCGAGATCCGCATCGGCATCCACACCGGCCCTGTGGTCGCGGGCATCGTGGGCGTGAAGAAGTTCGCGTACGATATCTGGGGCGATACGGTGAATACGGCATCCCGTATGGAAAGCTCAGGCGAAGTGGGACAGGTGAACATCAGCGAAAGCACGTACGTGCTGTTGAAGGATGTTCCGGACTTCCACTTCACCCCGCGTGGAAAAGTGCAGGCGAAGGGCAAGGGGGAAATGGAGATGTACTTCGTGCAACGCGCTTGAACGGACCAACATGCCGCAACACCTCGCGCACGTCGCCCTGCTCGTGGACGACTACGATCGCGCCATCCGCTGGTACACGGGCAAGCTCGGTTTTGAACTCGTGGAGGACACGCGCTTGAGCGAGGAAAAACGTTGGGTGCTGCTCGCACCGCGCGACTCGGCCGGCTGCAACATCCTGCTCGCACGTGCCGCGAACGCGGAGCAGGCCAAGGCCATCGGCGACCAGAGCGGGGGGCGTGTCTTTCTGTTCCTGCACACCGACGACTTCCAGCGCGACCACGCGCATATGCGAGCGCGGGGCGTGGAGTTCGTGCGCGAGCCGGTGACCGAGCGCTGGGGAACGGTGGCCGTATTCAAGGATCTCTACGGCAATCTCTGGGACCTCATCGGTCCTTAGAGCCTACCCATTGATAGGCGGGTCGGACGGAGGCTCGAATCTCACGATGGGTTCCTGTGGAGCGACCGGCACAGCGACGTGCTTCCGCATCACCAGCAGATACACACCCCACTCGACCACGGGTATCAACACGAGGATGATGCCGAGGATCAACGCGCCTTTCATCGCCCCCTTGTAGTAGCTGTCGATGAGCCCGTGCGTGAGCACACCCAGGTTGCCCTGCACGGCCTCCTCCACCTTCGACAGGTCGAGGCTGAGCAGGTACTCCGCGCCCTCTTTGAATTCGTGATATTCCATGGGCTGGCCTGCGGAATGCAACTGGAGAAAGCCACCGGCCTTCATATAGATGCCGTAGCACACGGCCGCGGCGATGTCGTTCTCGTAGCGGTCGATGAACCAGTCGGCAACCGCCACCGCCGCGCGATCGGTGATGCCGCCGTTCTCGGCCACCCGCTTGTGCAGGGCCTCCTTGATGAAGCCGGTGATCACTTCGCCCATGTTCTGACCGCTGCGCGCGGCCGACTGGACGGTGTTGAGAAAGGCCTGTCGCGATGCCGGCGACCCCAACGCCGGACCGACAGCACGTTGATACAGCGATCCCACCACGGCATCATTCACCCCGATGAGGCCCTTGTACACCGCCCGATAGAAACCGCATTGCACGGAGATGGCGATGCATACCACGAGCAGATAGGGGATGTACAGCTTCACCCCCCGGTTGTACCACTTGTTCACCGGCCGCTTGAAGACCCCGAGCTTCCAGAACAGCACGATGAGCACCACGCTCACCAACAACCCGATAAGCACCGCACCGAGAACGCTGCCCATGGTGCTGCCCAAGTGGTCGCTGGTCAGTGATGCCAGCGCTTTCAGATCCTGCTTCATGCGGCTAAGATGCGATCATTCGGGTACCTCCTTCCCGTCCGGATCGATGAAGAACCGGCGGCCGTTCAGCATCACGCGCGCCTTCCCCTTGTCGAAGATCTCCGCGTACCCGTATCGCACGGGGATCACTTCGCGCGCGTGCTCATCGAGGAACCCGAACTTGTCTCCCTTTCCCACGCGGATGCGCCTCACTTCTGGATCGTAGTATCCCACCTCATCGTAGACCAAGGGGCTCAGCTCCTTCCCGTCCAGGTCCACGAAGCCGCTCCAGTGGGTGTCGCCCTTGATGCGCGTCACCTGCCAGCACCATGGGCTCTGTGGGCTCACTTGGTCGTAGCGCATCGGCGCCACGGTCTTGCCGTCGGTATCGATGATCCGGTAGCGCTCACCCTCTTTCACCATCGCGCGGTCGTGGTGGAAGGTCTCGGCGAAGTCGTAGGTCGTGCCGAAGAGCCGCGAGCCGTTCGTATCGATGTAGAACCAGCGGTCGTCCACCTGCACCATCGCACGGCCGCACCGGAAAGGCTCCGCATACTGGTAGCCTTTCGTCGTGGCGAACAAGGACGTATCCAACGGCCCGTTGCCGAGGTCCACGAAGAGGTGCTCGCGGCCGCTCCGCACCAGTGCGGTTGAGCCGGTGATGTCGTCAATAAGAATGCTGGTGAGCGGCGGGATGACCTCTACGCCCTGCGCGTCGATGATCCCTTCGGCGTGCGTACTCCCTTCGCCTGCGGTCACTCGCGCGAAGCCCTCCGCATTCCGGGTATCCACCTTCGTGTACTTCATGGGCTGGGCATCTTGGGTACGCGCCCCATCGATCGCAGCTATCGAGGCATCACCCTGCCCGGAACAGCCGAGGAGCATGATGATGGACAGTGTGAGGAAAGGCAAGCGAGGCACCGTGTTCACGGTGACAATGTAGGATCCTCATGCCAATCCCTTCCGGATGGCCAGCGCCACCGCCTCGCTCACGCTGTGGACACGCAGCTTCACATACACGTTGCTCACGTGCTTGTTCACCGTGGCGTAGGAAACACCGAGCTCGGCCGCGATGCGCTTGTAGGTATGGCCCTTCACCAGCAGCGTGAGGATGGCCAGTTCGCGTTCGGTGAGCTGGAACTCTTCGGCCTTCTGTGCGGGCTTGGCTTCCATCATGCGCAGCACGCGGCGCGCAACGCTCGGCGTCATGGGGGCACCACCTTCCAATGCTTCGCGGATCCCTTCCACCAGGCGGTCGGTGGGCGTTTGTTTCAGGAAGTAGCCATCAGCCCCGGCTCGGATGGCGGCAAAGATCCGGTCGTCATCCTCGATCACCGTGCGCATGATGATGCGCGGGTCGGGGAAGCGCTCGCGCAAGCGCACCACCGCTTCGATGACGTCCACCTCGGGCATGTCGATGTCCATGAGCACCACATGCGGGGCGCTGTCCTCCACATCGCGCACCGCGTAGCGGGCGGATGGGAAGGCCCCGGCGAACTCCACACCCGGCACGGAACCCAGCACGGCCTCCAGGCCATCGCGCTGCTCGCGGCTATCGTCGAATACGGCTACTCGGACCATCGTTCAGGGATCGTGGTGCAAAGGTGATCCATGCGCTCAGCGGTGTCGCTTACTACATCCACTATCCGCGACCTGTCGCGATGTACAGCACCACCTCGGTTCTGGCCTCCGCGCCCGGCCGGCAGAGCGGTTGTCCGCGGGATCACAACAAGTAGAACTCCTTGGGAACCGGTGCCTTCGGCAGGTCAGGCTCGTCCAACAATTGCCGGATGTTCATCTCGATCGTCAACGGCTCCTGGCCGCGCAGCGCGTCCCAGCGCATGGCACCAGGCGATCTGCCGATGACCGATCGTGCGCAGGTGCAGGCGTTCGGCCAGAGGAAGGAAGGCCTGCAACTGCAGGAGCAGATCCCTGCTTTCGTTGACGATGCCGCCCCAGGGCTTCCGCGCTTCCCACCACCGATCATAGGATCGGTTGAGTTTGAAGGAGAGGATCACCGAGATGGCCGTACCGATGAAGGCCGGGATGGCGATCGGTATATCCGGCAATACGTCGATGTACTTCCGCTTGATCCCATAGACCAACAGGCCGATGCTGGCGATGTACAGGATATCGTACTTGATCTTGCCCAGGATATAACCCCGGGGTATCTTCTTGTCCAGCAGCATGGCGGGTTCAGGTACATCGTGTTCAGCCCATCGCTTCGGGGATGGTGATCACGCGGTGGACAGGGAACGTCTCGCCGTATCCGGTTGTTCGCCCGGCCACAGTGAAGGCATGCACGATGTGGGTGAAGCGCTTCCGCTGTCGATCGTAGTAGAGATACGGTTTCGTGCGCCCGACAAGTCGGTCCACAGCGGGTACGTCCATGGGCACCACCCAGGTGGGCGGCATCTCGCGATCAGGTGCCTGCTCCAGCAGCGCCTCCGCGCGTTCGCGCAATGAGTCGCGTTGGAGCAGGTACACCTTGATGATCGCTTCCTCAATGCCGGTCATGGCCTCATAGTTCAGTGGTCTCGCGACGGCCGCGTTGCTCGTTCTCACTGCCCCGCAGCGATGGGTGGGGAGTGATGATCGCGCTTCCCGGTGCGGTTCCACCGGGCAGACCTCCTGTGGACCGATCCCGCGAGGAAGGCGCTGGACGCAGGAAGTACTGGTTCTTCAGCGAGTCCATCCGCTCCATCATGCGCTGCATGTGCCGATGGTTCATCTCCATGCGCTTCTGGAAAAAATCGTGGTGGAAGAAGTCGCGGTGGAATGATGTGTCGGGGAAGAACAGGGAGTTGAAGCCCGGGTCGTTCAGGAAGGGATACCGCATGCCAAAGCCGGGCATGAAGTCCTTGAACACGCTGTCCATGAAGGCGGCATCACCGCTGCGCCTCTGGTATACCGAGGTGTAGCTGGAGTCGTACGCGATCAGGTTGCCGTCGTCATCATACTGCTTGTTCACTCGCACGTCCACCTGGGGCGTATCGGTTTTCGAGGCAAGCGTGTCCTTGGACGAAGGGGTTCCTGCTGTCGTGGGTTGTCCGCTGCAAGCGGACAGGTTGAGCATGATCGCTGTCCAAGCGAGCATGCTCTTGAATGCGCTCTTGGTTGTCATCGCTCATCGGTATTGAAGTTCATCGGCGGAAGGAGCACCGTCCTCCACACGGGGGACGGCGCTCTTCTTTCCGACCGGGTCCTTTCGGTCCTTGCGCCCCCTCAGCGGATGCTGATCGTGCGCGTCTTCGGCTTGGCCTCTTCCGACTTCGGAATGGTCACTTGGAGCACGCCGTTCACGTAGTCGGCCTTGATGGCGTCAGCCTTCACGCTCTGCGGCATCACGAAGCTGCGCTCAAAGGCCGTGCGGTTGAACTCCCGGCGCGTCCAACGGGTGTCCTCGTTCTGCTGCTCCTCGGTGTGCTCGCCACGGATGGTCAGCGTGTCGTCCACCATCTCGATCTTCAGGTCCTTCTTGTCGAAGCCGGGGGCCTGCATCTCGAGCCTGAACTCATCGTTGTTCTCCACGATGTTCACACGCGGGCCGTGGTCCATGAATCCGTCGCTGCCGAAGAGGCGGGAAATGTTCGAGCCGAAGATCTCGCTGGCCAGGCGGTCCACCGGGGAAGCTGTGCTCACCGGCGCACTCTTGTACTTCACAAGTGTCATTGGTTCTGGTTTTACCTCGGCCACATGGTCGAGGGCGCTACCCCATTTTCAAACGGGGTACCAGTGCCCTTAAGCTGACATCTTGTAAGTGGCGTTGAACAATTTTTCAGAAACAGGCGGGGGTGGCGCTGTCGATCTTTCAGCGCCGATGAAAAAGTGACAAGGCGGACACTCCGCTTGCGAAGGACGGGAACCAGGCGATGTGGCCCTCAGTACTTCACTACACGTTCCGCCAACCGCACACCGTCGGGTGACATCACCTCCACCACGTACACGCCCGGTCCGGTCCCAACCTGGATCGTCGATGAACCGATACCTGTGAGGCGTTGCGTGGAAACAAGATGTCCTGTCGCATCGTGAACGCGAATGGTCGCTCCGCGCAGCCGATCGCTCAGCATGATCGAGCACGTCCCGTTCGTCGGGTTCGGCCACAAGGAAAGTTCGGCGGATGTGCTCGCATGTTCCACTGATGGTGCTCCAGTAGAAAAGTCGAGCCCATATCCCGCTAGGCTTCGCTTGGTGTGCAACTCCACCTTGGTGAAGTCGCCGCCCATGTAGATCGCGTCAGAGGTTGTACAGATGACATCCACCGACTCGTCGAAGCCGGGTGCCCAATCCAGGATCTCGCCGGTGGTGGCGTCGATGGCACCGAAGTGATCGCGGTCCACCACCGGGCCGGTGCCGAAATTGGTGAAGTCGCCGCCCACATAAATGGTATTGTCGACCAGCACCATGCACTTCACCCAATTGCTCGCCGAAGGGTTCCATGGCAGGATGGCCGCCGTGGTGGCATCCATCGCCACCAAGTTGTCCCGCACATCCGGCCAGGGAGTTTGGAACCCGCCGCCCACATAGAGCGTGTTGTTGTTCACGGCCAGCGCGCTCACCAATGCGATGTCCGATTGCTCCCACGCGTTCGGTAGACCGGTGATCGGGTCCAACGCTGCGATGGCTTGTCGGACCGTTCCATTGAAGTGCAGAAAGTTCCCGCCCACCCAGATCACATTCCCATCCGATGCGAACGCGTTGATCTCGGCGTTAGGCAACGGGTTCCACGGCGTGGCCAGCCCGGTGGTGATGTCCACTGCACCGGCCAGAACGCGTTGCTGCCCCCCCACACTACTGAAGATGCCGGACAAGTAGAGCGTGTTCCCGACCAGCATCGACTTGTGCACGATACCGTTCACCATTGGGTCCCATGCAGTGGCAAGACCGGTGGCCACATCGATGGCGGCCAAGTTGGGGCGGTTCGCTCCGCCGATGTTGGTGAAGCCACCTCCCACCTGCACCGCACCGTTCGCAACGCTCAAGGCCCATACGCCGGCATCCGGGGCCGGATCCCATGCGGTGGGCTCACCCGTGGTCGCATCGAAGGCGACGAGGTTGTTGCGCGCCACATGACCCATGGTGGTGAACTCGCCTCCAGCGTACACACCGCTCTCTTGCGCACATATCGTGGACACCCACGAGTTCATCTCCAAGGGCGCCCACGGTTCGGTTTGGCCCGTGTTGATGTCTACGGACGCGATCCATGGTTGTGCCGCCCCGTTCACCATGTCGAAATCCCCACCAGCATAGAGCCGCGAGCCGGATATGGAAATGCACCTGACCTGGTCCTCCACCACCGGCGCCCATGCATCCAGCGCACCCGTGCCCAGGTCGAAGGAGGCGAGACCGTCGCGGGTCTGACCTTCCAAGGTGTTCAATGAACCGCCCAGGAACAAACGGCCTCCGCTGATCTCCAGCGCATAACCCCCCACCGGACCCGGGTACCAGGATGTGGCATAACCGAAGACATTGTCCACGGCCCCGATACCGGAGCGCACCTGGCCGCTGAGGTAGCTGAAGTAACCGGTCACGTAAATGGTGCTGCCATCAACGGCCAGATCGTACACCACGGTGCCCGAGGCTTGCGGGTCCCAAAGCGTTAGGAAGCCGGTAGAGGTGTTGATCGCAGCAAGATTGACGCGCGAATACGCGTCCACCTGCTGGAACTGGCCACCGAAGTAGAGCGTGTTGCCATCCTTCGCCATGCAGTACACCGTGCCGATGGAATACTGGGGGAAAGAAGCGATGGGAGCACCGCTGTTCCTGTCGAGCGCCTTCAGCCCGAACGCACCCGCGACGAACAGCGTATCGCCGGAAAGCAGCAGCGCATGCACCGCACCGAACAGGTCGTTGGAGCTGTGTGCCCAAGTGTTCAGCGATCCATCCGCATTGATGTGCGCAACGAGGTATCGATACTCCGCACCGACCTTGAAAAACTCCCCGCCGATGAACCAGCCACCGTTCCCATCCGCTATCGCCGCATGGACCGCTCCGTTGGGCTTCGCGCTCATCGATAGGGGTTCCGCCGTACCCGGATCCAATGCAACCCCATAGGGCAGGCATGCATGCACCTCGGTGAAAGCTCCGCCCACATACACCGTGTTCGCATCGCGCGCGATGGCATTCACGGGGCCGTTGGGGATCCAGAGGTTGTCCTTGGGGGTGTATTCCTGCGCCGAAACGTCCCACGGAGCGATGAGGGAGCCGAGCAGAACAAGGAGCGAGTAACGGGAGGGATACCTGCGGTTCATAGAGCAAAAGTGGTCAATGGCGCTGGACGGCTCTGCCATCGGCACAAAGCCCCCTGTTCACGGTCCGTTCAGCGGGCACACATCGGTGGTACCGCCAAGGTCCCACCATTCCACGATGGTGGCGATCTGTTGCGCGTTCAACGTATCACCATCCGGCGGCATGCGGTGGTTCGAGAGACTCACCGGATCCGCAACAGCCGCCTTGATACCGGTAGCATACAGAACGATGTCGGCGTCCGTTTCCAGGATCACCGGCAAGCCCTGCGGAAGCCCTGCGGAGGGGGCGTGACAACTGATCGTGCAACGGGTCTGTATGATCTGCTTCACCCTAGGGAAATACAGGTTCCCGCTCGGGGCGACCACCTCCTCGGCATCATGCCTACAGGCGATCGCCATGACAAAGACCAGGATGGACAGAATGAGGTTCGTGCGCATGCGTGCAGGGCCGGATGGCCGGGTGGAAGACGCCGCCTGCCCGCCGTTCGCTTCCGCGGCTGGGACGGGAGGTGAACGCGGAAGCCACTTGCCGCGGCCTATCTTCGTGTTTCCCGACTTTGCCATGAGCACCACGCCCCAAGCCAAAACCGGCACCATCGCCCCTCCCGCAGCGCGCACGCAGTCCGCCCCCACCACGTCCAACGCGGTAGCCACCGAGGTCGACGTCGCCTATATCGACGGCAAGGCGTACCCGATCAACAAGAACGAAACGATGCTGGCCTTCATGCGCCGGCACATCGGACCGAATCCGGTGCCCACGCTCTGCGATGCACCGAACTTGGAGCCCTTCGGTAGCTGCCGCGTGTGTTCCGTGGAAGTGCAGATGGCGGTGCCTAAGCGCGATGCCGGCTTGGGGGCCGGCATGACAGAAGAATTGGAGTTGACCCCGGCCCGTGTGATGGCCTCCTGCCACTCCCCCGTGGGCAAGGGCATGTACATCACCACCAACAGCCCGCGCATGGAGCGGCTGCGGAAGAACATCATCGAGCTGGTGCTCACTGATTACGACACCGAGCGGCTGAAGAAAGAGGACCACGGTGCGAACGAGCTCTACAACGTTGTGCAGCAGATCGGCTTCGACATCGACAGTGTGCGCTACCCGAAAGGCAAGACGCACCAGAACACGCCGATGGACACGAGCCACCCGTACATGGTGAGCGACCTCAGCGCGTGCATAAGTTGCTACCGCTGCGTGCGGGCCTGTGATGAAGTACAGGGTGAATTCGTGCTCACCATGGCCGGCCGCGGTTTCGATAGCCATATCGCGAAGGGCACGGACGAGAGCTTCTTCAAGAGCGACTGCGTGAGTTGCGGCGCCTGTGCGCAGGCCTGCCCCACGAGCGCCATCACCGATGTGTTCAAGAGCAAGGAGACCAAGGCCGATGAGGTGGTGCGCAGCGTGTGCACCTATTGCGGCGTGGGCTGTAACCTGGAGGTGAAGGTCAAAGACAACAAGGTCGTCGCCATCACCGCGCCGTACTCTGCGGAGTCGAACCAGGGGCATACCTGCTTGAAGGGACGTTATGCCTTCCACTTCTATGATCACCCGGAGCGTCTCCGTACTCCGCTCATAAAGAAGAACGGAGAGTTGGTGCCGGCCACTTGGGACGAAGCCTACGACTTCATCGTGGACCGCTTCGCGGATATCGTGGAGAAGCACGGCCCCGACGCGCTCGCCGGTGTGAGCAGCGCGCGCTGCCCGAACGAGGAGAACTACCTCATGCAGAAATTCTTCCGCGTGCAGGTGGGCACCAACAACATCGACAGCTGCGCGCGCGTGTGCCACTCGCCTACCGCGCTCGGCATGCAGAAGACCTTCGGCACCGGTGCGGCAACGAACAGCATCGACGACCTGAAGGACACGCACACGATCATGATCATCGGTGCGAACCCCACGGACGCGCACCCGGTAACCGGTGCCAAGATCAAGCAGCAGATCATGAAGGGGAAGACCCTGATCGTGATCGATCCGCGCCGTACCGAGCTGGCTCGCTACGCCAAGTACCACCTGCAGTTGCGCCCCGGCACGAACGTGGCGCTGCTCAACATGTTCATGTACTACATCGTGAGCGAGGGCTTGGTGAAACAGGAGTTCATCGACACGCGCACGGAGGGCTACGAAGACTTCAAGAAGGAACTGCTCCGCACGGACATCGCCGAGATGGAGAAGGTCACGGGCGTGGACCGCAACCTCGTTCGCGAAGCCGCGATC
>JAGODO010000202.1 GCA_017998165.1 Flavobacteriales bacterium
CTTCCAGCATGTCGATGGTCCTCAGGCCGCGTTGCGCCAGTGCATCGCGCAGGTCCGTTGCCGAGTAATAGCGCGGATCGCTCTCGGCCCGCGCAAGATTCATGGCGAAGGCCGCGACGGTGTCCTTATTCTCCACGAGCCAGTAATGACCGGCGGGCAATTGCTCATCATGGAGAACGAGCGAGGTCCCGGCACCTAGGCGTCGGACTTCGGGGATCAGCTCGATGCCGCCGGGACCCTGGACCTTGGGCGGTTGCTCGCCGCGCAGGTCGATGCCATCTGCTGGCAGTGCGGCCTCGTGGCCGATCGTCACGTAGGCCGGAATGCCCGGACGCGACAGTTCAGCCATCCGCAGCAACGTGGTGGCGAACAGGGCATGGCGGGTGAAATTGCCGGCGCGTTCATCCAACGGCGACGCGAGGAGGTACGCGCTGCCTTTGCCCAGTGGCGTTCGCGAAAGGAAGGGGAGGCCGTCCTGTGTGCGCAGCAGCACGTCACTGCCTGGCGCGGGCCGCAAGCTCCACCGTTCCCTTGCGAAAGGCAGATCGACATTGCGCGGCATGGTGGTGAACACATCGCGATAGAACGGCTGATCGAGGTCGATCCGATCCACGCGGGCGAGGGCGGTGTCGAGCCGGCGCGGCGCATCAGCTCCGAAGGATGCGAAGAGGTCGGCATAGTGCGCGGGCTCTCCGGTCCTGGGCGGCATCACGGCGACGCTTCCTCCTGCGCGGGAGAGCTCGTCCAGGGCACGGGACAGTCCGCCCGGCATGTCCATCAAGGCGTTCGTGATCACCAGGTCCTGTTCCGGGATGCGCTGAAGGTCCAGTGCCCGGTGGTCCATCACCGTGAGGACATGCGCGCTATCCGTCGCGAATACCGCTCCGATCGCGCGATCACCGGGCTCATCGCCGCCGCTGATCAAAAGGACTCGGAGCTTCTCAATGGTGCGATAGGCCAGGTACAGCCGATCGTCGAAGGTCACCGGCTGGTCGGCGATCACGACCTCCGCGGAGTGGAGGCCTGCGGCATCATTCCTGAAACGCAGCATGGTGTCCATCGCCAGCCCTGGCGGCACGGTGAGATTCGCGAGTGCCCGTTGGATGCCGTCCACCATCAGGCGCACGGGCACGAGCAGCACTTCGTCCTCGCCATGGTTGCGCAAGCGCACATGCAGTTCCTCCATGGCGCCCAAACGCCTGACCGGGCTGGCGAACCAGGCCGAGTCGACGCTGATGTTGGCGGTTCCTGATGGAGTGAACGGGATGATCGCCGTGCGGATCAAGGAATCATCCCTCCAGGCATCGAGGTCCACGATGCTGCGCTGAAGATCGCTGAGCAGGTATGCCCGCTTCGATGGCGCGTTGCTCGCGGAAAGCGCTTCGCGCTGCCGGGCCATCACTTTCGACAACGAGCGCGTGTATGGAGAAGGCACGGCTTCAGACGCGGCTTGAAGGGCTTCGTCGCGGTTGAGCAGGGACTGCTGACGGGAGAGGAGGGCGCCGGTCAGGATCTGGAACCGGTCGGTCGCGCCATGCGCCATCACGATGTCCTGCGCGGCCTTGCGTGCCTGATCGAGGAGACGGCCTTGCGGATTCACCCCGTCCATGCTGTAGCTGTCGTCGATGTAGATCGAGACCACCCGGTCGGCGCTCGGCGTGGACGTTGATGCGGACCGGGGATATGGACGCGCGAAGGCCAGCACCAGCGCGGCGAGGGCCAGGCACCGCGCGATCAGTACCAGCCAATGCCGAACCTTGCGCTGCGCGCGCGTCTGCTGCGAGACCTCCTGCAGCAGGCGGACATGCGGGAAATCGATGCGCTTGAAGCGGCGGAGCTGGAAAAGGTGGATGAGCACCGGGATCACCAGGGCTGCGAGAGCCCATAGGAAGGCCGGATGCTGGAACGCCATCGGCGGCGAAAGTACGGTCGGCGATGAGCCGCGCTCAGCGCTTCGGGGAACGCTTCGGTGAAGCCCCGCTGAGCATCTCGCTCGTGGCGGGCACCGGTTCTTTCACCACGAGCCGGAATTCGACACGGCGGTTGAGCGCCCGGCCCTGCTCGCTCTTGTTGCTGGCGATGGGCTGGTTCTTGCCGTGGCCCACGGGCACCATGCGCGCGGGCAGGACATCACGCTCTACGAGATGGTCCATCACCGCTAGCGCGCGGGCTTGGGACAGATCCATGTTGTAACGCCGGCTTCCGATATCATCCGTGTGCGCCTCGATCACGAGGTTCAGCTCCGGGTGCTGGCGCATGAGGGTGGCCACCTGCTCCAGCACGGGCCCGGAAGCGGTATCGATGGCGGCGCTCTTGTAGGCGAAGTGGATGGCGCTGGTGCGCAGCTTCTTGTGGTTGAGCTCTTCGAGGCTGGCCAGGTCCAGTTGGCTCAGGTCCATGAGCTGCTCCACGCGCAAGGCGAACACCTCGGCGTCGAGGAACTGGAGCTCCTTCACTTTCTTGAACACCTGGTAGAGCTCCTCGGCGTTCTTCGTCTCGCCGACTGAGTATGTGTACAGGCTGGTGATCGGGTCGAATCGCTCCACAACGCGGTAGAGCTTCTTGATCTGGGCGAACTTGGGATCATCCAGGTCGACCCGCTGCTTGCTGGCGAAGAGCTGCACGCTGAAGACGACATCGGCCACCGCCTCGACGTCGATGACCGTCTCATCGAACGGCAATTCCTGATACTCGAAGGTGTGCGTCTTGCCGAACGCGTCCTGGTATTCCGCCACCATCGCGAGGTCCTCGTGATCCTTGAAGCGGTCGAGCACAATGATGGTCTTCGAGTTGCACCGGTTGGCGATCACCCCGTTTGAATCGGGCAACGAGAGCACATCGAGCTTCACCGTGTACACGCCAGGCTGCTTGAATGCATGTACCTGGCGGAGGCCTTCGAGCAAGGTCCCATCTCCCATGTCCCAATGGTACTCGGAGGCTCTCATGCCAGGCACATGGCTCATTGCTCCATGCAGTTCAAGGCGTCTTCCAGTGCGCACGGTGTCCTCCGCGGCGACCCAGGCCTGACTCACATCCGCCACCTCCAAGGTGTTCGAGCCGAGCAGGTGGAAGATATCTCCCGTCTTCCGGTCGATGAGGAGCGATCGCACGGTATAGACTCCCGGCTTCGTATAGCAGTGCTGCGCGTGATAGCCTTTGATGCGTGTCCCATCGCCCATGTCCCAAACGTGTTCCACGGGTATGGAGGTGGTCGCGGCGTGCGGACGCCGGCGCATGGAATAGCAGTAATTGTTCGGCTTCTGCTCCGTGCAGTCGCGGAATCGCGGGACGGTGAGTTTCACCAGGTAGATGCCATCAGTGCCATCGCGCTTCGAGCTCATCAACGCCCGGTATCCGTCCGCGAACTGGGAATAGCCATGGTCATCGGCAGGGCTATTCACCGGGGCCGGCATGGGTTGAACCGGGGCCCATGCGCCGTCCGCTTCATGCGTGAAATAGATGTCGAGCCCGCCCATCCCCCCAGGCCGGCTGCTGGAGAAATGCAAGGTGCCATCGGATTGCATGCGCGGATAGACTTCGTTGCCTGGCCCGTTGACCGCGGGTCCCAGGTTGGTGGGCGCGGTCCATCCGGCGTCCGTTCGCTCGCTCCGATAGAGGTCCATGCCGCCGAATCCGCCAGGACGATCGCTGGCGAAAATGAGCGTGCGGCCATCCGGTGAGAACGCAGGATGAAGATTCGACGATTTCGGGTCATTGTGCTCGAAAGGCGTGGGAGCTGACCAAGCACCGGTCAGCTGTTCGGAGAAGAAGAGCCCTAATTGCCCGTTGGCCGAACGCATGTTGGAGAGCTTCTTCGGCAGCACTTGGTTGCGTGTGTAGCAGATGGTCGTGCCGCCATCGGTGAAGCTCGCAGGCCCTTCGTTCACTGGTGTGGCCAGATTCTGACTGAACAGCACTGGCGAACCGGCCCTGCCTTCTCTGTATGGAACCCAGTAAAGGTCGCTGAGCGGTTTTCCGGATTCGGCATCCACGAAGCCGACGAGGGCAGCATTCTCTCGGACGCTGCACATCACGAAGCCGCTGTCCATGAATACGGGGGCGTAGTCCTCTCCACCAGGACTGATCTCCACGCGATGCACCTCATGAATGAGCTGTGCATCCGCTGAGGGCCACGAGAGCAAGGCGAAGAGGAGGGGTGCCGCGCGTTTCATGGCTTAGAAGTAGCGGGGGTCCCGCACCCGTATGCGATATCCGAATTCATATTGCACGAGCAGCTCATGCGAGCCGTAGTGGTATGGGTTGATCCTGGAGAAGCCCAGGTCGTATGCGTACCCGATCCGCCATTGCGGGGTGGGCAGCACTTCCACCATGCCGATCACGGAGTCCCCGCTGCGGAAAGAGGCGCCCATCCACACCTTCTCACGATAGATAAGGTTCGCGCTCACGTCGCCTTGGAAGCCGCTGGCCAGCCGGTAGCGGATCAAGCTGGTCGGTTTGAGCTTCAGGTCGTCATTCAAGGTGAACACGTATCCTCCGGTGAGCATGGGCTCGAGGTCGAGGCGCGTGTCCGAGAGTCGGTATCCCCGATCGTTCACGTCGAAGCGATGGGCGAGCAGGAACGGAACCGAGATCCCCAGGTACCACACCTTGGTCTGATAGAGCATCCCGGCACTGAAGTTCGGACGCACGGCTCCGCGTGTATCCGCCGCGAAACTCGGGTCATTCGCTTCGGAGAGCGCCACATCCGTCCATTTCGCCCGGTGGAAGCTGATTCCTGCGCCAATGCCCAGTGCGAGCTTGGCACGGTTGGGCATTCGGATTCGGTAGGCGTAGTTGGTGAGCAATCCGGTCTCGTTGCTGACGCCGATCCGGTCGTTATAGGCCATCAGGCCCAGCCCTACGGCGCTGCGTTTCACGGGAGCATGCACGCCGATGACCTGGGTGATGGGGGCGCCTTCGAACCCCGCCCATTGCTGCCGATGCGTGAACGTCGCGCTCAGCACATCGCGGCTGCCGGCATAAGCCGGATTGATGGACAGGCCGTTGAAGAGGTACTGGCTCGTGAGGGGCGTATGCTGGCCCATGCAGTCGGTCATGCACGCCACCGCGATCAGGTGAAGGAGAATGCTGCAGAACCTCACCGTTTGATGATGACGTGGCCGTTGTACGCACGTCGGCCGGTTAGGTTAAGGACGTAGAAATAGGTGTCATCGGGCAGGTCATGACCGTTCATTGAGCGGCCATCCCACTCGTTGTGGTACCCGCTGGACTCATAGATGAGCTTGCCCCACCGGTTGAACACCTGGAGATCGCTTCCAGGATAGGCCTGGATGCCTCGGATCTCCCATCGGTCGTTCACGCCGTCGCCATTGGGGCTATAGCCTTCGGGAATGAAGAGGTCGTCCACATGGAGCAGCACGGTATCACTGATGCTCGCGCATTGATTCATCATCGCCGTGAGGACGATGAGGTTGTCGCCGATCGCGAGTCCGGTGATGGTCGTGCTGCTGTCGGCAGGACTGGCCACATTCCCGGCCCCAGCGAGCACCCACCACGAAAGGGTGGTGCCGGGTGCGGCGGTTCCATGCACATCCGTATGGTCGATCACCTCGAGGAACTGGTCTTCTCCAGCGTCAACCCAGATGCCTGCGCCAGGATCCGTGAATGTCACCAGCGCGGTATCTGAGGCGCTGCAAGGCCCGTTGTTCACGGTCCAGATCATCGTGTAGGTGCCATAGGTGGTGGCGCTCACGGAGGACGAGGGGTCCGCTGCGCTGCCCACAACGACATCAGGTGCACCGGTCCACGAGCCTGAGCCTGCACCGTTGATCGCGCTCATCGCAGCGGTCAGTCCGCAAACCCCCACATCCGGACCCGCCATCGCAGTAGGCGGTGTGAGCACGACGATATCCTGGGTGAACTGCGCTGTGCAGCTACCGATGGTGGCCATATAGGTTACCGGTATGGCACCGGAGAAGCCGTTGGGGTCGAATGTGCCGTTGTTCACACCATCGCCTTGCCAACTTCCGCCTGGCGTGCCGGTGACAAGCGCGTTGAGATCGATTGGATCACCGATGCTGCACAGCGGTTCGGGTAGCGTCCATGTCGGATCGGCATTTGCCACAATCGTTATGGTCTGACTGCTCGATGATGGGCACGCCCCGTTGAACGAGTAGCTGATTTGGTAAGTGCCAGGGTCGCTTGCGTTGATGGAGATGGCGCCACTCGTCTGGTCGATGACCAAGCCGGTCGGGAAGGCCGAGAATTGACCACCAGTCGTGGCCACCCACGGGTTCGGCGGAGCATCACCGTGGCAATACGCGCTCTGTGAGTAAGCGAATTGAGCATCCGGCAGACTGGTGATCGTGAGCACAAGCGTGTCTGAGCTGCAATCTTGGGTGAAGATGTAGGTGCCGCTCGTCGTGTACTGTTCACCGTTCCAATTGAACTCGGAGCATGCCGTTTCCACGATGGTGCTTCCAGTCAATCCAGTGATCGTGAGGTCGAGCACCTCGGTGATGCAGCCCGTCACGTGCGAGTAGGTTCCGCTGGCCGAGTAAGTCGTTCCGTTCACCGCCCAGGTGTAGCTGTCGCAGGCGGAAGCCGTGGTCGTGTTCGTGCTGCTCGGCGTGATGGTGAGGTTGAGCACCTCGGTGACGCAGCCCACCAC
>JAGODO010000013.1:0-2243 GCA_017998165.1 Flavobacteriales bacterium
GTGCGGCTGAATGGACGCCGGGGCTGGACTGCTGCGAGATGGGCCGCCCGACGGTCCATCGCATAGCTTTCACCCAACGCACGGACCCATGCCTGACTTCACCTTTCCCACCATCGATCCCCCGCCCGATCCCTTGCTCATCGACTACCAGGGACTACGGATCAAACTCGCACCGGATATCCGGCCCAAGGAACGCGTATTGATACGGCGCGTGGTGGAGATCAGCAACATGTGCCTGGCCTGGAACGTGGACTGGCCCTCTACGGGCAAGTGGTACGTGCAGCGGGACAAGACACCGCTGCCGTTCAAATTGGTAGGGCCGCCGGGCATGGGGAAGAACACGATCGTGGAGCACCTCGCCCGCAAAGTGGACGGGTACAAGTTCTACTCGATCACCGGACATGAACAGCTGGAACCCGAAGACCTGATCCTCTCCATCGTTCCGCGTGTGGACGGAGAAAAAGGGTTCGCCCTTCACGCCTCACCGCTGCTCACCGCGCTGCTCACGCCGCGCTCCATCTTCTTCTTCGACGAGATCGACCGCGTGCCGGAGCGTACCCTCAGTGTGCTCGCGCCCCTGCTCGATCACCGCCGCGCGCTCTTCAGCGGGTTGGTGAACAAGTGGTTCGAACCCGGCCCGAGCAGCCTGCCCGGCGACTTCCTTTTCTGCGCCGCGCTCAACAGCAACAGCGGGCGCGCGCTGCCCTCGTACATCGATCAGCGCCTGCTGCCCACCATCCGCGTGGAGCGCCCCGGCGCCGAGGAGATGATCAAAATGGTGAGGGGCATCGCGCAGCCGGACAGGGCGCTGTTGGACCGATTCATCAAGTGGTACTTGGATCTGGGGGAGGATCCACAGGTCTCGATACGCCAATGCCTCGCGTTGCTGGAAATGGCCAGGCGTGAGGGCGAAGACGTTGACCTGGCCAAACTCGCCGTGATGTTCACCTCAGCCCGGGAGAATTGATCATGGACGCGCTGCGTTCCGGTAACCTCGTGGTGCTGCCCTACTGGCCGCTTTCGCTCGGCAGCACCGTGCACGTGCGGGGCGCGTTGGAAGATCTCCGGTTGCGGCCCGACAAGGACGTGCTCTGCGTGCCCTACCCGGAAAGCATGCGTGTTGAATTCGAGAAAGCCCTTACCGGTCTGCCGGAGACCCCCACCGGGATCGCGCCCATGGACAGGCGTCGGTATCGTGCGCTGATCCCGGTGTTCGTGAACGAGCCTCCCGTGGAGGCCACGCGCTTCGCGGATGAGCGCGGCATCGAGCGGCGTTTGATCGGCGGACTGTTCCGCATGGAGAACGAGGAGGAGGAACGCTATCCTTTGCAGGTGGAAGATGCGCTGGTGGCGGAGATCGGTGCGGCGGCCTGGCTGAAGGCCGTGAGCGGCCAGCTCCGTGAGGCGCGCTACGACGTGCGCGATCGGTATGACCTCGGCCTCGTGAAGGAGCTCTGTGGATCACATGAACGCGTGATCATGCTCACGCATGCCCAGGACATCAAAGCATTGGAACCCTTGCTCAGCCGACTGCGCGAGGACACCGTACCGACCTTCAGTGAACGCGGCGTGCCTGCCGTGTCCTTGTGGTCCACCACACGGCCGGACGATACCGATGCCCACGCGCACTACATGGCCCCGTTCCCCGGTTTGTGCGAAGCCTTCGAACGGGCGCGCGCGGCAGGAAAGGCGGCACACTTCGATCCAACCACAGTGATCTCCCGCATTGTGGCGGAGGTCGCGGGCAGTGCCTTCGACATGCGCTTCAGTATCGAGGCGCACACGCGATTCCAGCTGTTGCTGGATCGTTCCAGCGCGCGCGATCGCGACTTTCCCTCGAACCTGGATGGCGTTGTCGATCTGGCCGCCTCCGTGTTCAACCCGCCATTCGCGCAACGACTGCGTCACCAGCTGACCTCCTATTTCGAAAAGCGCCCCAACATCTCCGTGGGAACGATCCCCCGCGAGGGGCGCACCTTCGACAATGTCGCGTGGCCCGGCCACAAGGTGCTGGTGAGCGGAGTGCTGCGCGCCATCCACCAGCGGGTGAACGAGCGGCCTTTGCCCGAGGCTTCCGTGGTGCCTTTCCGTGGAGCGATGAAGGGTGGCGTGGCCGTGCGCCGAACACTGCGCGCGGCCTTTGCTGGCGATGACCGGATCTTCGTGAAAGAACAGACCCCGCGCATGGAGACCGTCGACCCATTGGAGCCTGTGCTGTTCCTGTTCGACCCCGGCATCGATCC
>JAGODO010000013.1:2343-24916 GCA_017998165.1 Flavobacteriales bacterium
GCACTGTTTGGTAGAGGCTTCGTCATTCCCAGACTCGTCAACAGAATGCGCGTGCCCGGGCTGCCGGAAGTGCCGGCTGCTGACGAGATGCGAACGAGGTGATCAGTGGCTCGGGCTGAGCTCGGTCGCCCCATCGCGGCACAACGCACGGGCGGCGACCACCATCACAGCCAACGGTAACACCCAGACAACGCGAGCGAGGTAGCGTGTTTCCACCGCGCTCAACGTAGCGCAGACCCATGCGTCGATGATGATGGTTGAGACGGCGAAGACCAGGATCACGCGGTCGGGTACGGGCCCTTTCGTGCGTCGTCCCCGGAAGTACAGGACCATACCGCAAACGAGCGACGCCAGCAGGACCAGACGGTGCGCGCGATCAGGCCAATGGAGCGAGAGTTCGCCCTTTCCGCCATTCTGTAGCGAAGCCCTGTAGCTGGCCAGTTCGTGCGGCATCGTCACTTCGATCATGTGATAGGGCGGGCTGTCCGAGGTGCGGTACCAGGTGCTCTCCAGTTCGCTGGTGATGTCCCACACGCTGAGCTGTTGCGCGGTCGAAGCCAGGCTACCACGGAGGTGCATCATTAGGAACTTGGGCTCGGTGAATGTTCCGCGTACGATGCGACCGTATTCTTCACGCGTCGCTTCCCAGCCACCTTGCTTGACCAACGGACTGTTGCCGCCCCACAGGAAGGCCTTGCTGCTTATGGGCAGGCTGTCGATGTACGCGCAGATCCCGTAGTGCTCCGCAGGGCAATGCTCTTCAAGCCACGGCCGCAACACGCCGGTGTCGATCGATCGACCCATGAGGAATGCGTGACCCCCACGTGAGATGTACCACTTGCCGTCCACCGCACGGTTGGCCGCCGCAAGGCCCGCCCAGGATAATAGGATGCTCATCATGAGCCATGCCGTGCGTTCGCGGCGCAGGGGCAGTTCGCTCCGGCGGGTAGCGATCAGCAGTACAAAGCCGATCATCGGCAGGATGACCAGGTGGGACAAATGCACCCAGCACGCGACCATGATGACGATCGCGTCCAGAACACGTGACCACGGGCGGGCATCACCGCACAACAACAGGAAGACAGCGAGCGCACCGACCGCGGTGAAGAGATCCGGCATCAATTGGCATGCGTACCAACCAAGTCCCGTGGTGGCCGACAACAGGACGACAGCAGCGGACGTGGTGATTCGGGCACGGAGCGAAGGAAGCAGGGCATGGGCGAAGCGCAGGACATACAAGGCGGACAGGAGCGACTGCGCGAGCACAACACCCCAGAGCGTCCGTCCGGATAGACTTGTCAGACGAATGAAGACACCATACCAATAGGGACGATCCCCTGGTATGAACCCCTGGAACGCGCTGCGCAAATAGGTTCCCGTATCGGAGTATACCAGCGGGAATCCATTGATGATCGCGGGCACCATGATCAGGAAGGTGCAGATGACCAGTAGCAGCGCTGAACGCACCAGTTCGTTGCGGTTGCGACCGTTCGGGCTCATGCTGCCGGCTGTGTCGCGTGTATCGCTGAGCGGCCCTCGGGTTGCCGCCGGCGCGCGATGAGGCAACTGACGAACAAGGGCAGTAGCCAGGTCACGCGCGAGAGGTAGCGATCTTCCGTGGCGCTGAGGGAAGAGCAGATGAACGCATCGATGAGCACAGCGCACAACGCGAAGACGAGGAGTGCCCGATCCGATGGTCCGTTGCGCACCGGTTGACGGCGGATGATGAGGAACAACGCCAGTCCCAGGCAAAAAAGCAGAAGCGCGCCGTTGATCCGGTCGGGCCACGTCATGTCCAGCTCACCGCGCCCACCGTTCTGCAGAGAGGCGAGGTACGGCTTGAGGCCGGAGCGGATGGTGCCTTCGATCATGTCGTACGGAGGGCTTCCCGGTCTGCGGTATTCCGGGTTGGTCAGCGCACCGCAGATGGTCCACTTCGTGAAGAGTTCGCCCGTGGAGGTCAGGCCGGAGGTGAGGTGCCACCAGAGGTACCGTGGTTCGGTGAGCGTGCTGCGGACGATGCGGTCGTATTCCGGCTTGGTCGCGAGCCAGCCGCCTTCGAGGTGCATGGGGCTGATGGAGTCGTGCCAGAGCAGGTGGCCACCGGTAGGCGGCAAGCTGTCCTTGTAGGCGCAGATGCGGTAACCGCCATCGGCACAATGCTCCTCCATCCACGCGCGCAGCATGCCCGTGTCGAGCATGCGCGCCACCAGGAAGGCCTGGCCACCCCGCGAGATGTAGAATTCACGGTCTACCACACGGTTCGCCACGGCGAGACCGCCCCATGCGAGCACAGAGCCGCCCAGGAGACCAAGCCATGCGGACCTGGTGAGATGCGCGAGATGCCTGCGTCCGGCGAACAGAAGCACGGCGACCGATAGCGGGATGATCAGCAGGTTGGACAGGTGGACCCAGCAACAGAAAACCGCCATCGCGGTATCGGCAGCCGTTCGCCAGGGGCCGCCCTTGCCCATGAATGCGTGCAGCGATGCGAGCAGACCGATGCCGGTGAAGATGTCGGGCAGCAACAGCCCGGCGAACCAGCCGATGCTGGATGTCGCTCCGAGCAGAAAGGTGATGACCAAGGTCACGGAATGCCGACGCCGTTCGACCAGCAGGCCCACCGTGCGGAAGATGTACAGCGAACAGAGAATGGACTGTGCGGCGATGATGCCCCAGTAGGTATGGCCTCCAAGGCTTCCGATGCGCATGAACAGGCCGTACCATGCGGGCCGGTCCACCGGAACGGTGCCTCGGAACGCGCTGGACAGATAGGTGCCCGTATCCGGGTACACGAACGGAAAGCCGTTCACCAGTGCGGGAAGCAGGATACACAGCGTGCCGAGGGCAATGGTCGCCAGTGCCCGGATGCGCGGGCTGCGAAACGCGTGGGGCACCGCCGTGGTCATGCGGTCCGGAGCGTGTTGCGGAGGGCCATCAGGTGTTCATTGGCGGAGCGTCCCAGTTCGTCCGCGCTGTACTCCGGGCGCAACCGGTCGATGAACCAGCTCTCCACCTCGCCTTTGCCTTTGACGGTGACCCTGCCTCGTGGCTCGCACACTACATAAGCCTCCACATGCGCCATCACGCTTCCGGTCACGTTCACCCGTCCGGGAGCGCCGCTGCTCTCCATGCGGCTGGCCAGGTTCACCGTGTCGCCCCAGACGTCGTAGGCGAACTTCTTCTCACCCACCACACCGGCGATCAGCGGGCCGCTGTTCAGGCCGATGCGGATCGGCCACGCGGGATGTCCCTCGCTCTCGCGCAACGCATTGATGTTGTCCACCACGCTGAGCATCTCCAGGGCCATGAGCACCGCATCGAGCGCGTGGGTGGGGCTCGGTTCGGGAACGCCGCTGGCGCACATGTACGCGTCGCCGATGGTCTTGATCTTCTCCGTGCCGAACTTGTCCGTGATCCGATCGAACGCCCGGAAGAACCGGTCCAGTTCCGTCACGATGCCCGTGGCCTCGAACTGTTCGCTCAGTACGGTGAAGCCCTGGAAATCGCTGAACAGCACCGTGCAGTTCGCGTAGCTGCGTGCTTGTGCACTGCCGAATTCCTTCAGTTCGGCCGCCGTGGTTTCCGGCAGGATGTTCAGCAGGAGCGTATCACTGCGGTGCTTTTCGTCCGTCAGCTCCTGGGTCCGCGTGGCCACGATGCGTTCCAGACGTTCACGCGCTTTGCGCGAGCGGCGATCACGCAGGCGCTGCGCCCCGAACAGCCCAAGCAGCAACGCGCCCCCGCCGGCCAGACGGAAGGGGAGTGTTTCCCAGAACGGTGGTGTGATGATGAACGTGAAACGGGCGGGCTCATCGTTCCACACACCGCTGCCGTTGCGCGCTTTCACAAGGAAGGCGTACTTGCCCGGCTCCAGACCGCTGAACGTGACATGGTCCTCTTTCGTGATGGGCGACCAGTCGGCATCATGGCCCTCCAGCATGTACTGGAAACGGACCTTCTCGGGGTATGCGAGCGAGAGACCGGTGAAGGTGAATGTGAGGTGGTTCCTGTCGTATGGCAGGCGGAGGCCGAGCGGAAGGCCATCGGCGTTGAGCGTGTCGCTCCACGGCCGCCAATCGGGATGCTCGAAGAAGAGGGTGAGTTCGGTGATCCGCGTGTGCGGCGGCACGGGGTCCTGGAGCACCTTGCGCGGGTCGTAGTGGATGGTGCCGCGCGTGGTGCCGAACCACAACGAACTGTCCGTGTCCAGCATGCAGGCGTTGGGCATGGCTTCGATCCCGGGAAAGCCTTCTTCAATACCGTAGTACGAGATGTCTATGACTTCTTCCTGCAACTCGTCCAATTCCATCAGGTGGAAGCCCCGATCGGTACCCACCCAGAGGTTCTGATAGGCATCGAGCAACAACTGGAGGATGCGGTCGCTGACCAGGCCTTCGCGCGTGGTCCACCGTTGTGCGGTACCGTGGCGATAGCGCACCACGCCGTCATTGGCTGTTCCGATCCAGATATTGCCGGCACGGTCCACGGTCAGGCAGGTGATGTCTTCCTGCCCAGCGCGGATCATGGGCGTCCAGTTGGCGGCGCTGTTGTCGAGGGGGGCGGAGAAAAGGCCGTGGTGCGTTCCTATGAGTAGGGAATCCCCATGCACCGCCACACGTGTAGCTGACGCTGAATCCCGGCCGACGCGGATCCATGACAGTTCGGGGGAGAGGTCGATCACCCCTTTGCTGGTGCCGGCGAATAGATGATCCCCCGGTCCTGTGGCCAGATCCCACACCGGAGCCGCGGTGAACAGATAACGACCGAAGGGCGAGCCATGGCCTTTCGAATGCGAAGGTGGAACGATCATCGCCAAACCGCTGTCGTTGGCAGCGAACAGCCTGTTCGCATCGATCGATGAGAACGTCCTCCAGGCACCTCCCGGATGTTCGCCGGTACCAGTGCGCGACGCTCCAGTACTCCACTGATATTGAAAGCCGTATTCGCCCCCAACGAGGAACGCGGTCCCTTCAGGACTGCGGTGGAACGCTAGTGCCTTTGTAAACGCCCCGGCCTTCTCCTTGCCATGAATGACCACCGCATCGCTGTTGTACCGGCACAAGCCCCAATCTTTCGTTCCGATCCACATGATCCCGCTCGCGTCCTCGAACAAGGTCGTTACACCATTGTTGGTCAGACCATTTTCCCAGGACAACGTGAACAAGGGAGTGATCGGGTCTGCCCGCGTGAATACCCGGACACCGGTCGTATGTCCCTGCCAGGCATATCCCGTGGTCCGTGACGTCAACACGCAGGTCGTCCCGTCTTCGTCATCCTGGCCACCGGCATATGAAGGACCCGATCGTGAACTTCCACTCGTGAGGGGCCAAACCTGATCGGCCATCCTTTGGAAGGTTGTTCCATTGTATCGGCACACCCCACCATCCGTCTCCACCCACAAGAATCCCGCGCTATCCTGCGCGATCGCCGTCACCGTACTCCCCGGCAGCCCGTCCTCCACCCCGAACACCCGGATGTCGTATTGTTGAGCGCCTACCCTCAAGGGGAGGAGGAACACACCCAACAGGGCCGCGCGAAAGTGGGGTCGCATGCTCGCAAGGCCAGCCGTTGGTGGCCCGCACGAACCTCTCACTTTTTTTCAACCGGCGGGTACCAAACCCGGGTTTCGGGCACTACCTTGGGGCAACTCCAAAACCAAGCGACCATGAACATCTCATTCAATGAGCTCCGCGGTATCAAGGACAGTTTGCCCGATGGCAGCATCCATCGGATCGCCAAGGAGCTCGACCTCAACGTGGAAACGGTCTGGAACTACTTCGGAGGCTATTCGCATCCCGAGGGAAGGCCGATGGGCGTTCACCTCGAAGGCGGCATGGGTGGGGGAGTGGTGGCTTTGGACGATACGCGCATCCTTGACATGGCCCGCCGGATCCTCGAAGAGCAGCCTGTTCACGCCTGAACCATCTTCATCTGATCAGAAGGGATCCGGTCGGGTCCCTTCTTTTTTGAACCGATGGCACCAGTGTGCCGTTCTTCCCTCTCCAACATACCATTCGCATGCCCCCTCGTTCACTCTCCGCTGTATTGGCCTGGATGACCCTCACCACCGGTGTGGCCCAGACCATCACGATCGCCGATGCGCCGGTGGCCGGAGACCAGGTGAGATTCGTCATGCTCGATGCGCAGCCGCTGTTCTCATCGGGTACCGGTCAGCAGTGGACCATATCGGGCGCGATCGATGAGATCGGCGATCCGTTCGATCTCGTACCGGTGGATGATGCCGAAGGTGCAGCGGATTTCCCGGACGCCACCGTAGCCGTTGTCCAGACCGGATGGCCTGGGGCGGCTTTCTTCCGGGCATCCGCATCCGGCCTTGAACTATTGGGCAACCACGAGACACCGGGGCCCTCGGAGATTTATGTGGATACCGATCGCTGGTTACCGTATCCCTGTTCATTCGGAACGACCTGGACGGACGGTTACATCGCAACGGATGGCCCCGGTGGCGACACGCTCGATGTTATCTCTCCAACGACATGGACGGCTGATGGCACCGGCACCCTGGCTTGCGATGGCGGAACATTCACCGATGTGCTGAAGTGCCGCACCACACGCATCGATGTCTTCATTTCGGCCGGTGATACCGGAACAGTCACGCGGGTCATCGACCGTTTCTGGAAACCGGGCTATCCGGTCTATGTGGCCGAAGTGCGACGATCGACCTATGAGTTCGATGGCGTGCCGCCGACGGAGAACGTGACGGTAGAGGTGCTCTACGAATTGGCCATCGGGCTGGAAGAGCGATCGGATGACGCTTCAGACCTGGTCATCTACCCGGATCCCGCGTTCCGTACGGCCACGGTCGTCCATATGGCTGACGGCCCCGTGCAGCTATTGTTGATCGACGCGATGGGGTGTACAGTGCGGCGTTCGCTCGATCTCGCCACGATGCCGGGCATCCGCCGGACCGATCTCGATCTGGAAGGGCTCGTTGGTGGGCGATACCTGCTGCGCGTGGTGGACGGCTTTGGCCGATCCCAGGCACGTCCGCTCATCGTGGAGTGACTTCCCTGCGGCAAGCACGTTGCGCTCAGCGCTCCACGACCTTGAATTCCACGCGGCGGTTCTGCGACCGGTCGGCCTCGGTCGTTCCTTTCACCAAGGGCTTTGATTCACCGTAGCCCTTCCAGGTGATCCGTGCGGCATCGATCTTCTTCTTGATGAGCCAGTCGGCCACGGCCTTCGCACGGGCCTCGCTCAGTTTGAGGTTGTAGTCGTCCGCGCCCTGGTCGTCCGTGTGCGCCTCGATGTCGATACGCATCATCGGGTAATCGGTGAGCAGGTCGAGCACGGTCTCCAGTTCATCCTCGCTTTCCGGCTTCAGTTCGGCCTTGTCGAAATCGAAACCGATGTTGTCCAGACGGATGCGTTTGCCCACCTCGGGCTCCACGTCCAGGATGTTCACCTGCTTGGAACTCGCATGGTCCTCTACGCGCGGTTTCGGTGGGGGCGGCTGGCACACTGCGGGCAGGGCCGTCACTTTCATCCCGGTCGGAGCCAGGCGGATGTTCACATCATCGATGAAGTAGTAGGCCCCGCGTTCGCCTTCGGGCATCTTCTCGTTGCGTGTCAACTCGTCGGAGCAGAAGTTCCCGATGAGGACGAAGCGCTCATCGCCCTTCGCTTCGATCACTCCGCTCACCTTGTGCCAGCCGTTCCCGATCACATCGTCTTCGCGGATCTGCGCCGGACAGTACAGCGGCAGGCAATCGCGGGTCTTCACCGCCACCGGGCTCAGGTACATGGCGAGGTTGTTGGCGGCCACGTTGCTGAACACGGCGCGCAAGGTGTAGAACTCGCACACGTACCGCGTGCCGGCCTCCAGTGGCCGGGGCAGTTCGATCTGCAGGTACTCGTGCCAGTAGGTCGGTGTGTTGCCCTTGCCGTACACCTTGATCCCCGCCATGCAGTCGCCATTGCGCGGAACAGCCCGGCCTTTGGACTTCTTCGCCGGATGGCTCCAGCAATCGGGTTCGGCCCTCATGCTGAAGTGATCGGGCGTGGTCTCGGTGGGCGAGTTCCATCCGATCATCACCTCTTCATTGAACTTGCGCGCTTCCTGGGTCCACGCGCATTGCTGGCGCTTCACCTGCTCGAAGCCCGGGTTCGGCACCAGGTTCGGCATGGTGTCGTTGTTGAGCGTGCGTTGCAACAGGTTCTGCGCGCTGCCGATGATGGACAACGAGAGCGAAGCGAGAAGGAGCGATGTGCGGATCATGGTTGCGGGCTTGCCGGTGGCTGCGTGTACAAGGGCGAAACTACCGGGAGGCTGCCGCGACTTTCGTGCCGTGTGCCGCACAAGCATCAACAGCACGGTTGTGGATGGATCGACCGGTCAGGTGATGAGTGAGGTATGAGGCGCGATGTGTGAGGTGAAGCCGGAGCTGCTCCATGTGCCCCGCGTTTCACCGCTGCATCGCCAACCAGTTCGCAATGATGCGGCTTCCCATCGGGGTCATCACGCTTTCCGGATGGAACTGGACGCCGCACATGTGGAACGTGTCGTGGCTTACCGCCATGATGACGCCCGTCCCGCTGCGTGCGGTGATGCGCAGGGAAGGAGGGAGGGTGTCCGGGTCCGCGGCCCACGAGTGATAAAGCCCCACGTCGAAGGGCAGGTCCATTCCGGTGAACAAGGGGTCCAACGGTTCTTCCGGGATGCACTTCACCGATACGCCATGCTGCACCTTCGCTTGGTTGAAGAGCTTGCCGCCGCAGGTCTCCACCATGGCCTGCATGCCCAGGCAGATGCCAAGGATGGGATGCGTTGGCATCAGGCGCGCGAGCAGCTCGGGCATGATGCCGGCCTCGGAGGGCAGGCCCGGCCCGGGTGAGAGCACGATGCGGTCGTAGCGAGCCGCCGCCTCCACCGTGATCGTGTCGTTCAAAACCACATCCACCTCCGCATGCGGCTCCAACAGGTGGTGCAGGTTCCAGGTGAAGGAATCGTAGTTGTCGAGCAGCAGGATGCGCATTCCGGTCGGGCCAACTTTCCATCACCTTGCCGAAGGATCGGCGGGTGCCAGGAGTAGTTTGCCTTCGCACAAAGGACAGAAAACCCGTCAACAACAACACACAGAAATGGACAACACGACCAACGCCCTCAACTGGTTCGAGATCGCTACCAACGACTTGGGCCGCGCACAGAAGTTCTACGAGTACGTATTCAACATCAAAATGGAACCGATGGATATGCCCGACCTGAGCATGCGCATGTTCCCCGGCGACGGTATGAACGGCAAGGTGGGCGGGGCCATCGTGAAAAGCGGCATGCACAAGCCCAGCAAAGAGGGAACGCTCGTCTACCTCAACGCCAACCCTGATCTTTCGGACGCGCTCTCCCGCGTGGAGAAGGCCGGTGGCAAGATCCTCATGCCCAAAACGCATATCAGCGACGACATCGGTCACATGGCCTTCTTCGAGGACACGGAGGGCAATGCCGTGGCGATGCATTCGCAGAGCTGACGAGGCACTTTCGGCCCTTGCCCACGTTCATGGACCGCAGCACCATTCCCGACTCGCTCGACTTTTCCCTGCCGCGCACGCTGGAGATCCTCGAGCGCACCCCGCTGGTGCTGCGCGCATTGCTCGCCGGCCTCAGCGATGATTGGACGACGCACAACGAAGGCGGTGAAAGCTGGACGCCCTACGACGTGGTCGGCCATTTGGTACACGGTGAGAAGACCGACTGGATGGCGCGGATACGGAAGTGCCTTTCAACGGATGACAAGGCGTTCGTGAAGTTCGACCGCACCGCGATGTTCGAAGAGAGCCTTGGCAAGACACTGGAGCAATTGCTGGATGAGTTCGCTGAGCTGCGCAAGCAGAATCTCACGGAGCTGCGCGCCCTCGATCCGGCAGCTGGGCAACTGGACAGCATCGGCTTTCATCCGACTTTCGGTGAAGTGCGTTTGCGCCAACTGCTGGCAACGTGGGCGGCTCACGACCTGGGACACCTCACGCAGATCACCCGGGTGATGTGCAAACAGTACCGGGCAGAAGTGGGGCCATGGAGGGAGTTCATCTCTGTGCTCAAGTAGGCAGGGGCAGGAACAGGGGCAATTACCTACTGAGCCTGCTCCTTGTGCGAGAACTTCCCGATCCACCCCAGATGCGTGTGCTGGAAGTGGTCGCCGAACTTCAATCCGTAACCGAGCATGCGGTCCATGCTGGAGTGGCCGTACATGATGAGCCCGGCGATGAAGAAGCCGCTCTGCACGTTGGTGAGCATGTCGCCCACTTCAGCGATCAGGCCCAAGAGCATGAGTATGATGGCAAGGCCCTTGTGGTGCGTGAGGTTGTAGGTGAACGCTCCGACACGCGTGTTCACCAGATAACCGAGCATGCCGATGTCCGGGCCGATGAAAAGCAGGAGATAGACCCACCACGCAACGCCCTTCATCCCCAGCACGAGGATCACGAAGAGCAATTGCGCGAGTTCTTCGAGGCGGAGAAGGGACTTCATGGCTGTTATATCCGATCGGTCATCATCTCATGGCATATGCGCACACGGTCGCATCGGCACATGTCATCGATTCACCACTCGATGCCCACCGGGCAATGATCGCTCCCCATCACATCGTTGAGGATGAATGCGGCCTTCACCTTCTTTTCAAAGCCCTTGCTCACCAGCACGTAGTCGATCCGCCAGCCCACGTTCTTGGCGCGCGCCCCGAAGCGCTGGCTCCACCAGCTGTACTTCACCGTATCGGGATGGAAGTGGCGGAACGTGTCCACGAAACCGGCGGCCTGCAGTGCGGCCATGCCGTCGATCTCCGTCTGCGTGTAGCCGCTGGTCTTGTTGTAGTTCTCCTTGGGCCGGGCGATGTCGATCGGTTGGTGCGCCACGTTGAGGTCGCCCGTGACGATCACCGGTACGCTCCCCTTCGCGAGCTTGGAAACGTACGATCGGAAAGCCGCATCCCACTCGGAGCGATAGCCCAGCCGTTTCATGCCTTCACCGCTGTTGGGCGTATACACGTTCACCACCACCACGTCCTTGAAGGTGGCGGTGACCACCCGGCCCTCGTCATCATGCCCGGCCATGCCGATGCCGAAGGACACCTTGGCGGGTTTCTCCTTGCTCGCGATGGCCGTTCCGCTGTAGCCCAATTTCACCGCACCATAAGCGTTCACGTGGTAGCCGTTCGCGCCCTTCAACGCCTCGGCCACCTGTTCGGGCGTGGCCTTGGTCTCCTGGAAGCAGACGATATCCGCGTCGAGCTTTTTGAGCGTGTCATGCAGTCCCTTGCCCACGCTGCCGCGAATGCCGTTCACATTGAACGATATGAGTTTCATGTCCTTGGGGAAGATGGCCGAATGTAGGCGTGGCGTCGGATCGTATCTTCCGGCGACTTCTCCATGCCAGCCCACCGCAGGCTTCCCTCCTGCGTCTTGTAACCGGCCACCATGTATCCCGTCCGCCATGTCATCTGCCTGATATGCCTGCTCGGCATGTCGCCCGGTACGCGGGCGCAGGTGGTGATCAATGAAGTGTCCGCCGCGAATTGGGACCTCATCTACCTGGGCGGCGAGTACGAGGATTGGATCGAGCTGTACAATGCGGGAGGTGCCGCTGTGGACCTGTCCGGTTACTACTTGAGCGATAAGGCCTCGGATCCCGGTAAGTGGATGGTTCCGGCGGGCACCACCATCGCCGCCAACGGACACCTGCTCATCGTGGCCAGCAAGAAGGACGCGGTGATCAGCGGAATGCCGCACACCAACTTCAAACTGACCCAGACCGCTGCTGAGGATGTGGTGTTCTCCGATCCCTCCTTGACCCTCCTCGATCAGTTCCACTTCGACGCACCAACGCAGAAGAACCACAGTTGGGGGCGCAACACGGATGGCGCACCGAGCTGGGGCATCTTCACCGCACCCACGCCTGCTGCGGCCAACACGGGCGCCTCACCCTACTACGCCGCTCGACCGATCCTTGATCCCGTCGCCGGGGGATACGCGGGCAGCGTGAGCGTGTCCCTCTCCGCCGACCCGGGTGCGACGATCCGGTACACCACTGACGGGACCACGCCCACTGCGGGCTCAACCCTGTATGCCGGGCCGTTCAATGTGGCCGCCACCACCTGCGTGCGGGCCATCGCCTTCAGCAGCGATCCCACCGTGCCGCCCAGCTTCGTGGAATCCAACACCTACTTCATCGACGAGACCCATGTCGTGCCCGTATGGTCCATCGCCGGGGGCGCTGAGATCCTGGACATCCTGAACAACGGTGGCAGCACGACGATCGCGGAATGCAACCTGGAGTACTTCGATGCCGATCTCGTGCTGCTGGATGAGACCTTCGGCGAGTTCAATGAGCACGGTGGCACCAGCAATTCGAACGACCAGCGGGGCATCGACTACATCGTGCGCGATGAGTTCGGCCACGATCACGAGATCGCGAACCAGTTGTTCCGCGGCAAGGACCGCGACGGCTTCGAACGCATCATCCTGAAGGCCGCCGCAGGTGACAACTATCCCGGGTACGACGGGGCGCATATCCGGGATGCCTTCGTGCAGTCGCTCAGCCAGAAGATCGGTCTGAAGCTGGACTGCCGGACCTATGAGCCCTGTGCGGCCTACGTGAACGGCCAGTACTGGGGCGTCTATGAAACGCGGGAGAAGGTCGATGACAATGACTACACCGAGTACTACTACGACCAGCCCGGTGAAGATGTGGACATGATCCAGGAGTACGGCTCGGTCTGGGCGGACTATGGCACAACCACCGGCTGGTGGGACCTGTTCACCTTCATCACGGGCAACGACATGACCGATGCGGCGAACTACGCGCAGGTGCAGGACACCCTGAACACCCTGAGCATGATCGACCACATGATCATCAACGAGTACATGGTGAACGGGAGCTGGCTCGCGTTCAATACCATGTGGTGGCGCGGCAGGGATCCGGACGGCGACCACAAGAAATTCGGCTACTGCGGCTGGGACATGGATTGGATCTGTGGCACCCCGTACAACGAGTTCGGCTTCCCGGAATCGACACCGGTGAACGACCCGTGCGATCATGATGTGGTCACCATCGGCACGCCGAGCGAGAGCGACTTCGCCGGAACGCACTTCGCCATGTTCAACGCGCTGATGGCGAACGACGCGTTCCATGAACAGTACATCGATCGCTATGCCGACCTGATCAACTCCGGCCTCAGTTGTGCCTCCACGGTACAGCACCTGGACAGCTTGATCGCCCTGATCGACCCGGAGATGACGCGGCATTGCGCGCGCTGGGGCGGCACCTACATGGAGTGGCAGGGCAACGTGCAATACCTGCGCGATTTTCTTCTGCAGCGCTGTGCCTTTATCGAACAGGGGCTGGTGGACTGCTATGACGTGGTGCCGCGCGACATCGTGGTGCAGGTGATGCCCCCCGGCAGCGGCATGGTACACCTGAACACGCTCGACCTGACCATCTTCCCGTGGAACGGCACATACTTCGACAGCCTGCTGCTCGAGTTCCGTGCGGAAGCGTACCCCGGTTGGGACTTCGACCACTGGTCCACGGACTCCAATACGGTGGTGGCTTCCGTGCTCGACAGCGCGATGTACATCCAGCTGGTCCATGGTGATACGATCATCGCCTGGTTCAGGCCGGATGTGCAGTACGCCATGCTGCTCGATGTGGAGCCGGACAACGCGGGGGATATCCGCTTCGGTACGGAACTGTTCACCGACTTCCCGACGGTGACCGGCGTATCCGAGGATGTGCCGTACGGCATCAAAGCGCTGCCGCACATGTACTATGACTTCGTCCGATGGGAGGTGAGGCAGCACACCTTCTCACCGGGTGATCCGCTGCTGGACAGCATCAACATCCGGTTCTTCGGTCCGGACACCATCATAGCCCACTTCAAACCCCACGATTTCGGTTATTTCGTCCCGAACGCCTTTACTCCGAACGGGGACAGTTACAACGACCAGTGGCTCCCGCTCGGCGACCGCGTGGACCTGGACCGCTACAGCCTGCGTGTTTTCGATCGTTGGGGCGAGGAGGTCTTCGCCTCATCCGACTTCCATGAAGCGTGGGACGGGAGCCGCGCCGGAACAGTGCTCCCCCCGGCGGTCTATGCCTACCGCATCGAGCTCCGGGATGCGGTCACGCGAGAAAAGAAGGAACTGTTCGGCTTCGTGGCCCTGGTACGTTGAGGTCTTTCGGACAAACAAAAACCCCGACCGGTGGTCCGATCGGGGTTCCATGGAATGCGGTCGCGCTCAGGCGCGCTTTACGCTGATGGCGTTCAGGCCCTTGGGGCTCTGCTCCACCTCATAACTCACTTTGTCGCCTTCGCGGATCGGTTCGTTGATCCCCGTTTTGTGGACGAACACATCTTTTCCGCCCTCGTCAGGCGTAATGAACCCGAAACCCTTGGTCTCGTTGAAGAACTTGACAGTACCCGTTGGCATTGAAACGTTGGTGTTGGTGGTGGTTCACCCTTTGTGGGTGACAACCGGCCCAATGTTACGGGTTAACCGCTTTGGTGCCCTGACCACCTTTCCAAGGGCCGGCAGGTGCCAGGCGGCGGTCCACTGATGGGTTCCCCGGGGTTTTTCCCCCTCCGACCCCCACAAATTACCCTGAACCGGGTATTGTGCGCCTGCTTTGGGCTCCCGAACATTGTGCTGTCGTCGCGCAGGCCCCAGTGGAGCGGGGCTTTTCCCACCACGCGCGGCGCGCTATAGACCGCTGAGCACGGTCGTTTTGGTAGACGGAACCCCAGGGGGATGCCCTTGGGGTTTTCCGTTGTCCGGGAGGGCCGATCAAACGCTGGTATGGTCTTGCCGGTCGAACGGTTGAAGAATTCCCGGACTTCTTCACATATGCCACCCGGGAATGCCCCCAACTTCGGGCTCTATCAACGAAAAGGCTCGCGACCCATGCCCATTACCCCCTACACCGGTCCGTTCGGAAGACCGGAGCTGTCGCATCTGCTGCGCCGTTCTCTCTTCGGTGCCACGCCCGGCGACCTGGCCCATTTCGACGGGATGACCCTGGATCAGGTGGTCGACGAGCTGTTGACCTTCACTACTGACCCGGCTCCTCCAGTGAAGGCCTACTCGGACGATACCGGCGATCCCGACGGCGTGGACCCGACCGTGGCCTTCGGCACCACCTGGGTGAACACTCCCCGGAACCCGCCGCAGGACTCCGACCTCATCGGCGCACGGCTGGCCAGTTGGGCCGCGTGGTGGGTAAGCCTGATGGTCGGGCAGGAGCGCAACCTGCGCGAGAAACTCACGCTCTTCTGGCACAACCACATGCCCACACAGATCGGCGTGGTGTTCCACTCGGAGGCGGCTTACGCCATGAACAAGTTGCTGCGTGACCAATGCAAGGGCAATTTCAGGCAGCTCATCCACGATGTCTCGGTGGAGCCGGCCATGCTCTACTACCTGAACGGCTATCTGAACGTCGCCGGATCGCCGGACGAGAACTATGCCCGCGAACTCCTGGAACTCTTCACCCTCGGGCAGGGTTCCGGCTACAGCGAGAGCGATGTGCAGGCCGCAGCGCGAGTGCTCACAGGTTGGTCGGTCCTGGAAGAATCGGGCGGTGACCCCATACTCCCGGAACCCATCTTCCTGTTCTTCCTCCACGACCAGGAGGACAAGCAGTTCTCCGCCTTCTTCAACAACACGGTCATCACGGGCCAGTCGGGCGCGGGCGCCGGCGAAGCCGAACTGAACGCCCTGCTCGACATGATCATGGCGAACGATGAGTCCTCGCGGTTCATCTGCCGCGAGCTCTACCGCTTCTTCGTGCATGGTGAGATCGACGGGACCACGGAGGCCGAGGTGATCGCCCCGCTCTCGCAGCTCTTCCGGGACAACGCGGCGGCACCGGACCAGATCGACATCGTGCTGCGCGCGCTGCTCACGAGCGACCACTTCTTCAGCGACGGCATCCGGGGCTGCATGATCAAGAGCCCGGCCGACCTCGTGATCGGCGAGTTGCGCCTGTTCGGCATGCCGTTCCCTGACCAGTCGCTCTTCGAGGCCCGCAATCTGGTGATGCAGGACCTCTATTGGTTGGTGGACTATGCTGGTCAGAACCTGGCCGACCCGCCCAATGTCGCGGGGTGGCCGGCTTACTACCTGTATCCCGGATATGATGACCTGTGGATAGACACCGCCACCTTCCCGACGCGCAACAACGCATTGCTCGGCTCGCTCTACGGAGGCTTCGAGACGCCCAGCGTAACGGTGCTGCCCGAAAGCGCGGACCTCACCTTCCAGTTCGACCTGGTGGCCTTCACACAGCTGCTTGACATACCAACTGACCCGGAGTTGCTCATCGACCAGCTCGCGGAATTCATGTTCGTCAACCCGATCTCCGAGAGCGTCAAGGACCAGTTGAAACAGAACTATCTGTTGCTAGGGCAGAGCAACGACGACTATTGGAGCCTGGCCTACGCCACCTATGTGGCCGACCCGAACACCCCGGACATGACCGCGCAGCTCGTACCCGACATCCTGAAATGGCTGATCGGTGACATGCAACAGGCCGCTGAACACCACCTATTCTGATCGACCATGATGCAGCGAAGGAATTTCATCCGATCCATCTCCGCCGCTTCCCTTGGAGGGTTCGCGGTGCGCGGTTTCGGCAACCCGCTCCTGGGTCCGGCCTTCGATCGAGCAGGGGAGGACCGCGTGCTCGTGATCGTGCAGCTCTACGGCGGCAACGATGGCCTGAACACCGTTATCCCGCTGGACCAATACAGTGTGCTTTCCGGCGTGCGCTCCAACGTGCTCATTCCCGAGGGACAGGTGCTGGACCTCCAAGGGCTCGGTGGAGCCACAGGCTTCCATCCGGCCATGGGCGGTATGCGCGGCCTGTGGGACGATGGCAAGCTGGCCATCGTGCAGGGCGTCGGCTACCCGAACCCGGACTATTCGCACTTCCGCAGCACGGACATCTGGGAGACCGGAGCGAACAGCGACCAATTGCTGGACAGCGGTTGGGCCGGACGCTACCTGCACTTCGAGTATCCCAACTATCCGGAGGGCTACCCGAATGATACGATGCCGGACCCGCTCGCCATCCGCATCGGTGGGCCGATCAGCATCGGCCTGCAGCACATCGGTGTGAGCATGGGCGCATCCATCTACAACACGGAAGACTCGCTCGATCTCACCGGCAATCTCTTCACCGATCCCATCACTGCTGATTGCAAGGGAAGCAAATTGGACTTCACGCGTACAGTTCAACAACAGACCGACCTGTACGGCAACGTCATCCAGGCCGCTGCTCTTCCCGGTTGCAACCTCAGCACGCTCTATCCGACCGGCAACCAACCAGGGGCCGAACTCGCCCGCGCGTTGAAGATCGTCGCCCAGCTCATTTGCGGGGGGCTCAAGACACGCATCTATTGGGTGAGCATATCCGGTTTCGATACCCACTCCGAGCAGGTGGACAACACCGATCACACCATCGGTGCGCATGCTGAGCTCCTTCAAGGTCTTTCCGACAGCATCGCCGCTTTCCAGGACGATGCGCAGCTCCTGGGCATCGATGATCGCGTACTCGGAATGACCTTCTCGGAGTTCGGCCGCCGCATACGCAGCAACAACTCCCGTGGCACCGATCACGGTGCGGCCGCTCCCATGTTCCTTTTCGGAACCAAGGTGATCCCCGGCATGCTCGGCACCAACCCGGAGATACCCGTGGACACCAATGTGAATACGAACCTTCCGATGCAGTATGATTTCCGCAGCGTTTATGCCAGCGTGTTGAAGGACTGGTTCTGCATGGAAACCTCGGACATCGACACGGTGCTCCTCGATACGTACCAGCCGCTCGCTCTCGTGGATCCGACCGGTTGCCTCGGCACAGATGTTCATGAGCAGAACCAAGGCGCGGGCACCTCATTGTTGGATGTCTACCCGAGCCCGTTCACCGAGAGCACCACCGTCCGCTTCACGAGCAGCGGCGGCCGCGTGATGTTGCAGGTCTTCAACGCATCGGGGCAATTGGTGCGCAAACTGGTGAACGCCGATATGCCATCAGGTACGCACACGGTGGCCTGCGACCTCGGCGACATGCCCGCCGGACCGTACTACTGCCGATTGCAGAACGGCAGCCGGCAGCAGGTGAAGAACATGCTGAAGGTGCGCTAGGGCCGCAGCACGAGCAGGTACTGCACAACGGTGTTCCCGTCCCGGCCGGTAGCTCGCGCTTGGTATCGGCCATCCGGCAGGGAGATGACCAAGCTCGATCCCGGTCCAGCGCTCAGTGCTTCGCGACCGGTCGCATCGAGCATAGCCAGCCTCGACCAACCGCCGATGCCGAACATTCTGGCGTGCAATTCTTCACCGGCGATGAACACGATCGTTGATGAGGTCGTCGACGATGCCGGGTCATCAATGGCGGTCGGCATTGAGCCCGTGCCGTATCCCAAGTGGAGCGCGTAGGAGTTGTAGTCCCCGAACCCGTAAGCGCTTCCCAGGCAGTCGGTCGGACAGTACAGTTCATGTTCGCCCTCCGCGATGGTGAACTGTGCCGTGTACACTTCCGGTGCGCCCGTCATCGGGTCCAGTTGGCCGCTCAGGTTCAACCCGAACGGCGGGAAGCCTGCAGAGCCACGACCGATGGCATCGGCCAGCGTGCCTTCGTATTCCGGCAGAAGTTCGGTGCCGAAGAGCGTGATCCCCGACATCTGGTACGCCTCGTTGAAGGTGCCGATGCGTTCGCGCAACGCTCGCCGCCACTCCATCGCGCACGCCGCCGCGCGGCTCGCCGGATCGATCACCAGCCGGTACTGGCAGGTGTACACCAGCGTATCGAAAACCGCGAGGGCGTCGGTGGTGGACTTGCGGGGCATGACGATGGTGTGGTGACGGCGCAAAGGAACCCCGTCCAAGCGCTGTTCGCAACACACCGTGAAGGGGTCATCAACGATCGGATGGTCGATCACGAACGAGGTCGCATAAGCCCTTGGGCTCAGCGGAACTTCAACGTGAAGCTCTCTTCCCGGCCTTCGGCCGACCGACGCACCTGATGATCACCCACGGGCCAGTCGCTCACATCCACCAGGCCTTCCGTGTGGTCGCCGAGCGGCACATGGACATGCACGGGGTCTTTCTTCTGTTCCGGGAGATAGGGCACGAAGGTGATGGTGTAGTCCGTGCCCGTGCCCATGGATGGAAAGAGGACCAAGTGCGTTCCGCAATAGGGCGAGCGCATCAACCACGAATCGCGCATCGGTGTCCTGTTCGGTTCCACGTCCGGCGGAAGAACCAGCTCCTGCCTGCATGTATCGCTGTTCAACTGCGGAACAACGCTTTCCTCCTTCATGGCTTTCTTCCACAACGCATCGAATTGTTCGGTCAGCGCGTCGGTGCGGGGGTCGCTGGCCCGGTCCATATGATATCCGAGCACGACACCATCGGGGTGGTATCTGCCTTTTCGGAAGGGCAACACCACCGGTGGTCGACGTGTGCAATCCATACGCTCGCACCGTTCGTTGACAAGTGACCCCATACCGGGGTAGTAGGACCTTAGGTCCACGAACATCGTATCCTGTCCGCGAAGCACCACCAACTGCGCATCGGGCTTGTCGATGCCTCGGGCCGGTGTTGCCAGGAGCGCTGGATATCCCGCGCCGAACACCGGTTGAATACGCATGCCCTTTTCCGGTAGTCCAAGGATCGGTTCCATGGCATCCATGTAGGTCCAGTACGTGCCACGCTGTATGAAATGCACCACGTACGTGCCTGCCAGTGGCGTCAACTGGTCGCTGTCCTCCACAATGGTGTAGCGCGTGAAGTAGGGGTTCTGGTCAGGGTCCTGGGCATGGGCGTTGCCGAGGAGGACGAAGAAGACAAGGAAGAGATGGTGGCGCATCGGGCTTGGGTACACCGAAGATGCGTGAAGGTTCATCTCGTGGGATCAGCGGACCGGTCACATTCTTTTTCGGGGGGAGCGACCGATGTCACTTCATCGCACCTTCAGCGTGAAGGTCTCCTCGCGGCCATTGGCCGACCGCTGGACCAGATGATCGCCGATCGGCCAGTCGGTCACGTTCAAAGGCACAACCGCGTGGTCGCCTGCGGGGATATGGACGCGCACCGGGTCCTTCTTTATCTCGGGCAGGTACGGAACGAAGGTGATGAAGTAGTCGGTGGTCGGTCCCATGGACGGAAAGCTGACGAAGTGTGTTCCGCAATACGCAGAACGCGGCAGCCATGCATCCCGGTAGACCGTTTCGGGGCGGTCGAGGTCAGCGGGCACATGGAGTTCCTGCGTGCATGTATCGGTATTCAACTGCGGGACCACATCATCCGCTTTCATCGCTTCACGCCACAGTGCATCGAACTGCAGGGTCAGCTCAGTGGTCCGCGGATCCGGGTTGGCCGCACCATCCGGGCCGAATGGCGCGCCGTTCCCGATGTAGCGCCCCGGCCGGAACGGCAGCACCACCGGCGGTCTTCGCCGGCAATCGGTACTTGCGCACCGGTCCGTCACCTGGTGAGGCACCCCGTAGAAGTAGGTGGTGAGTTCCACGACCATCGTATCCGGCCCTCGAACGACCACCAAGCGCACCTGCGGAAAGTCCAGTCCGCGCGCCGGTGTGGCCTTGAACGCAGGCCTGTCCCGCACGAACAACGGTAGAAGGCGCGTGCTCTGTTCGGGCAGGTTCCGGATCGGATACTCCGGGGGCATATAGCTCCACCACATGCCCGATTGAAAGTAGTACACATGGTAGTCGCCCTGCAACGGCACCAGTGCGCTGCTGTCTTCCACGATCGTGTAGCGTGCCCAGTACGGGTTCTGGTCAGGGTCCAAACGCTGTGCATGGCCAGGGGAAAAGGTCAACAGCAGGAAGAAGGCAATGGTGAGGCGCATCTCGAAAGGGTACACCGAAGATGAGGGAACGTTCACTTCGTGCGCTCGGTGTACAGGTCACAGAATTATTTTCGGAGAGGAGGCAACCGGGCGTTCAACCCCGCCGTCTTGGTGTCCGAACGCGCAAGCTGCGCTCACGAAAAACAAGTAGAACGACCAACAACGCAAGACCGATGACCCGCACCTTATCCCATACGATCATCTGCTATCGCCCCGAACAGGGAGCGAACTGGATGGAGCGTGCGCTCAATGGTTTCGCACTGCCGCAGAACAGCGAGCGGAAACAGTTTGATACACGACAGGACCGGTGTCCGAAGCGATGATGTGATCACACATCCTCCGCAGCGAACCCGGCCCGACAAGGCCGGGTTCGCTGCTTTCTGGCCATGACGACACGCGAAGGGGATCCCCGCAAGGGCTGAACTTCTGTGGGAACAGGAGGCGGGGATCCCCGAAAGGATCGCTTCGGCCAGGTGGCCTCGCGATGCCGGGTTGGTGAAATGGAAAACACTCCTCGCTCAGAACGAGGCTCTTGGGGGTTCGAGTCCCTCACCCGGTACGAAGACGTTCTTTACATACTGTGCTTTCAGCACAAAACATCTTGCTCGAAAGGGCAAGCACGGGGAAAGACCGGACGTGCCGGACCTGATGAGGGTCTCTTAGCACCCCATGGTATCGCAGCGCTTCGCTTGCGGTATGCCGCCACACGGTCGTTCTGTTCCTCATCCATGAAGACGTGGGTTCGAATCCCACTCCCGACCAACACGACGGGGTAGCTCAGTGGCAGAGCACTGGACTGATAATCCAGAGGAAGGAAGCAGGGCGCTTCGCATCAAATGCCCACTCGCTGAAAGCGATGATGGATCCACCGGTCCCGTGCGCTGCCCTTGAGCATGTCTGCCTTGCAGAAAAGCGAGTGCTGACAACGGAACAGCCGGCGCTCGTCCTGCGGAGCCCGCTCTGCTGTGCAACGGCGCACACGTTCCCATCACCCGCGCATTTCTGGTAGCCAAGCCTTGACAGGTCTTGGACGATGAGGTGCAACGGTGAACGGGACCGCATGTGCCCGCGCACTGCACCGATCTCCCCGACCAGCACTGGTGGTGACGTCCGCATCGCTTTCTCACTTCAACAAGAGCGTTCGTCGCTCTCAACATATCCCGGCAAGGTGCCCACCGGACAATGGGCACCACAACTCCCAACGCATGGCGCGGTACTGCCCTGCGAAGGCCAACACATCAACGTACCATGTTCAACATCCAACGCATCACCGAAGGCAAGATCGGTCTGGTCTTCCGCTTCGGTAACTACCAGCGCGTTTTGAAGCCTGGCCTGCATGTGCTCGCGCCTTTCGACGAAGTGCGCACGTACGATCTCACGCAGCCCTTCTTCAGCGCTACGGACCTCGACATCCTGCTGAAGGACGCCGAACTCGCCGCACTGCTCACGGTGGTGGAAGTCGCTGACAACCGCATCGTGCTGAAGTACCGCAACGGCAACTTCCAGGAGGTGCTGAAGCCCGGCCGCTACGCCTTCTTCAAGGGTCTGGTGAAGTACGCGTTCATCGAGGTGGACCTGGCGCAAGCCGAGATCCCCGCCAACGTGGACCGCGACCTGCTGATGAAGCCCGCGCTGCTGCCCTACATCCGTGCCTACAGCGTGGATCCCTACGAGAAGGGTATCCTC
>JAGODO010000203.1 GCA_017998165.1 Flavobacteriales bacterium
TGAGCTTGGCGCTGGTCTTGGCCATTTGCATAAGGCTGAAGCCCGCCTCCATCATGCGGGCACCGCCGCTCTTGCTGATGATGATCAAGGGGCATTTCTTCTTCAGCGCCACATCCGCAGCGAGCGAGATCTTCTCCCCCACAACACTCCCCATGCTGCCGCCGATGAAGCGGAAATCCATGCAGGCGATCACCACCGCATGCTTGCCGAGTTTGCCTTCAGCGGTCCGCAAGGCATCGTTCAAGCCGGTGTCCTTTCGGGTCTTCACCAGTCGGTCGGCGTACTTCTTGGTGTCCTCGAATTTCAATGGGTCCCCGGCCGCGAGCTTCTCCCCTACCTCCTTGTATTTCTGGTCGTCAAAGAGCAGGGCGAAATACTCGGCGCTGCCGATCTTCTCGTGGTAGCCGCATTTCGCGCAGACCCAGAGATTGTTCTCGTGGTCCTCGGTGGTGGCGATCTCCGAGCATTCCGGGCACTTGTACCAGAGCCCCTCAGGAGTCTCCTTCTTATCCTCGGTAGAGGTCGTAATGCCCTCCTTGACACGTGTGAACCATCCCATGGCAGCTACAAAGTTGAAACAGGAAAGCTTAAAGCCGAAAAAGAATGCGGAACGTTCCGCCCTGTTTCAGCCTTCAGCCTTCAACTTTCACGTTTCCTAAGCGATCGTGACCTTATTGTCCAAGTAAACATCCTGGATCGCGTTCAACAGGGCCACGCCTTCGTTCATAGGCCGCTGGAAGGCTTTGCGGCCGCTGATCAGGCCCTGCCCGCCGGCGCGTTTGTTGATCACCGCCGTCTTCACCGCCTCGGACATGTCGCTGGCCCCGCTGCTGGCCCCCCCACTGTTGATCAGACCGATGCGGCCCATGTAGCAGTTCGCCACCTGGTAACGGCACAGGTCGATCGGGTTGTCGCTCGACAGGTCGCTGTACACCTTCTTGTGCGTCTTGCCATAGCTGGTGCCCATGGCCGTGTAACCACCGTTGTTCTCCGGCAGCTTCTGCTTGATGATATCCGCCTGGATGGTGACCCCCAAATGGTTGGCCTGACCAGTAAGGTCCGCGGCAACGTGATAGTCCGTTCCGTCCTTCTTGAAGCCCGGATTGCGCAGGTAGCACCACAGGACGGTAGCCATACCGAGTTCGTGGGCGTACTGGAACGCCTCGGCGATCTCGGTGATCTGGCGGCTGGCCTCATCGCTGCCGAAGTAGATGGTGGCGCCGACCGCGACCGCCCCCATGTCCCAGGCGCTCTCCACTGTGCCGAAGAGGACCTGGTCGAACTTGTTCGGCAAGGTCATCAGTTCGTTGTGGTTGATCTTCACGATGAAGGGGATGCGATGCGCGTACCTGCGCGCCACGCTTCCCAGCACCCCGTAGGTGGAGGCCACCGCGTTGCAGCCTCCTTCGATCGCCAGTTGGACGATCTTGTCCCCATCGAAGTAGATCGGATTCGGTGCGAAGCTCGCCCCGCCGCTGTGCTCGATGCCCTGATCCACCGGCAGGATGCTCATGTATCCCGTTCTGGCCAGGCGACCCGACCCATAAAGCTGTTGCAGGCTGCGCATCACTTGGGGGCTGCGATTGCTCGCCGCGAAGCAGCGGTCCACGAAATCAGGCCCTGGCAGATTGAGCGATCCTTTGTCGATCGTCTTACAGGTGTGGTTCAACAGCGCCTCGGCCTCAGCGCCCAACAGGTCCTCGATCTTGCCGGTCTTCAGCGTCTCCATACGTTCCTTGGTTGCGGGGGCGAACTTACATCAGTGTCCTTCGCAAGGGAAGGGAGCGAGATTCCGCTCATGAAGGTCACAAGGTGGACAAGTCGCTGATCGGCAACGCCCAGGAAGGCTCCGAAAAGTCCTTTGAAAAGCCCTCAGAACGGATAGCCGATCCCCAGGTTGAAATTCAGCTTTTCGGACAGGTCGGTGACGTAATCCGCGTCCTTCTTCTGGAAGATCCATCGCTGGCCTGTGGGAAGGCTGGGATCCTTGGTCTGGAGGGCCAGGTCGAAGCGGACCAGGAAAAAATCGAAATTCAAGCGCGCACCCACGCCGGTGCCCACCGCGATCTCGCTCAAGAATTTCTCGGTCCTGAACTGCCCCGCCTCCCGACCCACGACCCTCTGCAGATACCAGGTGTTCCCCACATCTGAGAACAAGGCTCCTTCCAGATAACCCACCAGCTTGAACCTGTATTCTGCGTTGCCCTCAATGCGGATCTCCCCAATGCGGTCGAAGCGGGTCTCTTCGGACTGGTAGGCCCCTGGACCCAACGAGCGAGCACGCCACGCCCGCATCCCGTTCGCTCCGCCGCTGAAAAAGCTTGTCTCGAACGGCATCACCTTGCGATTGCCATAAGGCTTCGCAGCGCCAATGTCGCCTCTGAAAGCGATGGAGCTTCGCTCGTGCAAGCGGATGTAGCGCCGGAGATCGAGCTCCACCTTCGCGTACTCTGCATATCGGATGTCGCCCAGTTCGTGGTAGTGCTCTCCGGTATTCGGGTCCGTTGTCTTACGCGCCAACCACCGCACCGGGATGAAGGGGCCGACGACCGTGCCCATCCATTCCCCGGAAATGCGCAGGAACCAGTTCCTCCGATGAGGTACCAGGTCCGTCTGCGTGTTCCAGGTCCAGTTCCCACGCCAGCCAACGATCGTCTGGTCCTGGTAGCTGCTGCTCAGCACGGTGTCCTGCGCCTCGGCAAGAAATTGGCTGAAGGCGTCTGACCGATCCGTGATGCGGATCCGGTTCACCTCCACCGGATAGAAGCCCCAGGAATGCGTCCAGGATGAGCTGCCCTCGATGCCCGCGCTGCCTTTCGCAAGGGTGCGTTGATACTCCTGCCTCTTCTGGTAGTTGAAGAGGCCGTTCACGACCGCCTTCGTACCCCCGGTCTTGGCCGAACCCCATCGCGTTGGGAACCCGATCTTCACCTCCGGCCCGATCTCGATGGTATTGAACAACGCGTCCTTCCCCACAGCGGTGCTCGCGTCTTCCGAGGCTGACTGCGACGTGAGGCGTTGTTGAGCCTCAAAACCGAACGAGACCGATGCCTGGAAGAAGGTCATCGTTCGGAACACGTTCTTGTGCTTGTAGGTGAAGTTGAGCGCCGTGCCCAGGAAGCCGCCCCTGTTCGTTCCGAACCCCTCCAATGAGATCCCCTGGCGTTTGCTCGGGAGCAGCGAAACCCTGCCGTTCACCAGGCCTTTCGCCAGGCCCGTGGTGTCATATGTGATCTCCACCCTGTCGAAAACACGCAGGTTCGTCAACCGGCGGAACGTCCGGTCCGCATCGTTCTGATTGAACCGCGCGGAAGGCTTCAGCAGAACGGAGGTGGTGAGGGGCCGCGGCCTGAACTCGGAGCGGCGGCCCCTGTAGAGCAGTGTGAATCCTTCGTAACGGAGGGTATCGTACGGCAGAAGGGCGTTCGCCTCGGTACTGAGACTCGCGTCGATGAAGACGTCGTTGACATCATACCAGGTCCCCTCAGGCGTGCCGCGCAAACCGCGTTGGGTGCTGGCCAGCGGGCGTTCCAGCCGCAGCACCAGATCCACCTCGTGATCCCCCACGCTGGTATCCGCATCGAAGATCACCATGTCCTTGGTGAAGTACAGATAGCCCAGTATCTTCAGTTCCTTGGTGATGCGTGCGCGTTCGGCATCGACCACATCCCCATCGAAACGGTCCCCGGGCTTCAAGAAGCTGTTCGCGGAATCTTCGCGCAGGAAGGCTGCCAGCGCCGGATCGTCCACCCGATGATCGAGCGTGCAGATCGTCCAAGGCCGTCCCGCCCTAACGACATATTGCACGTTGGCCTTGGGCTTCTTGTACGGAACATCGCTCCAACCGCCAAAGGGCCACCGTCGGCGGACCACGCGGATGGTATCGCTCACCTGCGCGGCGAACCACCCCTCCTTGAACGCGTAGTTCCGGAGCTGCGCAACGGTGCGCTGGACGAGCGAGGTGTCCAAAAGCACAGGTGCCTCCCCGCTGCGGTCGCGCAAGGAATCGTCGCACTCCCGGACTTTCGTACTGTCCTTCGCCCTGATCTCCAGATTCCTCACTTCGCACAGGCTGTCCTTCCGCGCGCGTTTCCGTGCGACCTTCCCCGGGTCCCGCAGATTGTAGAAATCCAGGTACAAGGCCCGGCCCAGTACCCGTTTGTTGGGTTTCTGCTTCAGGATGGGTTCCAGTTCGTCCACGGTCAACGACCCCTGCGGTTCGACCGTGATCGAATTATGCACGAGCAGGCGCTCGCCGGGCGGCACCCACTTGGTGGAGTTGCACGCGAGCACCAGCAGCACCGCTGCGGGGAAGAGCAGGCTATGTGGTCGGATCCGCACGCGCGGCAACGGAGGGGCTATTTTGCGCGGCCCTCCGAAGCCAGGAGGAAACGCGCCCGAAGATATCCTCGACCATGAGCACCAGCGCCGTGAAGCACCTGCGCGAGCTGCACCGGAAAAAAGCCCGCGAGGAACAAGGGCTGTTCCTCGTCCAGGGGCCGAAGCTGGTCCGTGAGCTCCTCGCATCGCGCTTCATCGTTGACAGCATCCATGCCACGGACGAAGCGGCCCGGCGCATGGGACTTTCCCATGCGATCATCCACCCGGCGCATGACCTCGATCGCATGGGCACGCTCGAGGCCGGGAACGAGGTGATCGCGGTCACGCGCATACCAAGGCCCGAGGCTCCCCGGCCACCAGAGGGCCGTGCATTGACCCTGGCGCTCGATGGCATCAACGATCCGGGCAACCTCGGGACCCTGCTTCGGATAGCGGATTGGTTCGGTGCGGACCAGGTGTGGTGCTCGCCGGACTGTGTGGAAGTCTACAATCCCAAGTCCGTACAGGCGAGCATGGGCTCCGTCTTCCGGATACCGGTGCGGTACGGGCACCTGCCTTCCGCGATCCTTGACGCCGTGGGTACCAACGTGCGGGTCTACAAGGCGGAAGCCTCCGGCGAGAACGTCTTCCTGGCCCCGCTCGAACGACCGGCCGTACTCGTGCTCGGCAGCGAGTCCCATGGCCTCAGCGATGCGGTGAAGAACGGCCCGGGCCGCAGCATCGCTGTTCCGCGCCATGGCGCTGCGGAGTCGCTCAACGTCGCTGCCGCCGCTTCCGCATTGTGCATGGAGTTCGCCCGCAGGATGTGATCAAGCGCTGCATGCGGCCTTGGCCACCCGCATCCCGTCCATCGCGGCACTCACGATGCCACCGGCATATCCGGCACCTTCCCCACAGGGATAAAGTCCCTTCACCCCCGGATGCTGCAACGTGACCGGATCGCGTGGTATCCTCACCGGAGAGCTTGTCCGGCTCTCCACCGCCACGAGAACGGCCTCGTTGGTGAGGTAGCCGCGCATCTTCTCCCCGAAAGCCTTCAACCCGGCCCGGAGCCGGCTCGCGATATCCGGTGGCAGTACATCATCCAGTACCACCGGCACGATACCAGGCTGGTAGCTGCACGTGGGCAGGTCCTTGCTCGCCCGACGGGTGATGAAATCCTCCATGCGCTGCGCCGGAGCGGACTGCCCGCCTCCACCGGCCCGCCAAGCCGCGTGTTCCACACCGCGTTGGAACACGACACCGGCGAGAGGGTCATCCAGGGCGAAGCGTGTCTCCACTACGATGCCCGAATTGGCGAACGGATTGTTCCGTTTGCTCGGGCTCCATCCATTGGTCACTACTTCCCCTGGCGCGGTGGCACAAGGCGCGATGATGCCCCCGGGGCACATGCAGAAACTGTAGACCCCACGCCCTTCCACCTGCTGGACCACGCTATAGCTCGCTGGCGGCAGGAACGGATCACGCGTATCACAGTGATAGCGGATCCGATCGATAACCGCTTGGGGATGCTCGATGCGCACGCCGAGCGCGAACGGTTTCGCATCGATGCGGATCCCCTTGGCGCACAGCATCTCAAAAATGTCCCGCGCCGAATGTCCCGTTGCCAGGACCACGGCATCGGCCATCACCTCATCACCTGCTGCGGTCCGCACGCCGGTGAGGCGGCTTTCATGCACCAGCAGGTCGGCCACGCGCGTGCCGAAACGCACCTCGGCCCCTGTAGCGATGATCGCCTCACGCATCGCCGTGATGATCCCGGGCAGTTTGTTGGTACCGATGTGCGGATGGGCATCGATCAGGATATCCGCGGAAGCCCCGAAAGCGACCAACGTCCGCAGCACAGCCTCGACATCCCCGCGCTTGTCGCTGCGCGTGTAGAGCTTACCATCGCTGTAAGTGCCCGCGCCGCCTTCCCCGAAGCAGTAGTTGCTGTCGGCATCCACCTCGTGCCCGCGATTGATCGATGCCAGATCGCGCCTGCGTGAACGCACATCCTTGCCGCGCTCCAGAATGATGGGACGCCGTCCGTTCAGGATGCACGTGATCGCCGCGAAAAGTCCCGCCGGTCCGCAACCGACGATGATCACCGGCGCCGCATTGGACACGTCAGGCAGAAGCAACGGCACAACATCGTGTTCCAGAGGGTGCTCGGTCGAGACCTCGACACGCATACGGACCACCGGACGCTTGCTGCGCGCATCGACCGATCGTTTCAGGATGCGGCTGCCC
>JAGODO010000204.1 GCA_017998165.1 Flavobacteriales bacterium
AGAGGTTGTGCGTGTAGCTGTCCCGGTGGCTGAACATGAAGTGCAGGCCGTAGCGCATGTTGAAGGCGGTGGTGTCGTGGTCCACGCGCGAGTCCGTCACGAATTCCAGGTAGATGCCGTCGCGGTGGTGGAGCACGGTGTTGCGCAGAACCTCCACGTGGGCGCACTTCCACAAATGGATGCCGTTCGCGCGGCGGTTCTCCTGCGTGGCGGCATCGCCGATCACCTGATTGTCCGACACCACAGCCCGCGCCACGCTGCTCAGGTAAATGCCGAAGAAGCATCCTTCCACGCGGTTGCCCGCGATGACGATATCCGTTGTGCTGATGCACTTGATCCCCGCGTTGTCGTTCAGGTCGCTGATCGCCGTGCCGCGCACTACGAGACCGGTGATGGTCACATGCGATGCCTTCACAACGATCACCTCTCCCTTGCCGCCGCCATCGATCACCGGCCACCCTTGGCCTTGCAGCACCAGCGATCGCTCGATGGTGATGGTGCCTTCCGCGTAAGTGCCGGCTTGCACGAGCACGGTGTCACCGTCCACAGTCCGGGCCAAGGCGTTCGTCAAAGACCGATCACCCGGACGTACTGTATGGATGCGCGCGATCGTCGTGGTCGCCAGGACGCAGAGGAGGAGGGAAGCGGTCGTGCGCAGCATCGTTCAGTGTGTGGCCAAGCGCTTGCGCACCGCTGACCAGTCGAGCGTTTCGCCCGGGAAGCTGGTGGCGGTGTTCGTGCGGTCGGCCTCTAGCGCGAAAGCGGCCGTGTTCCCGTTCATCGGGCTCCGCAGCTCAGGTGAGGACAGGTAGTGCGCCTTCGTGGCATCGATCAACGTGCCCGGATGCGCGTGGTCGCATACCCACCACGAGGCCACTTCCGTCTCGTCGATGGAACCATCCGCCACGTGTTGCACCATGCACTCCGGTGAGTCGAACGCATAGGTCCGTCCCTTCTTCGTCACGATGGCTGAAGCGAATTGCTGGTCCACCACGTTCATGCGGCAGGAGGCGCATTCGACCTTGCCGAAGTCGATGAGGGGCGGGCCCGGTGTGGTGCAGGCCGTGGACAGGCCGAGAGCGAGCATCGCCAGCACGGGCACCACCCTGCCGATGTTGGTGGCCACCGTGTGCGGATCCGCCGGTGCTTTCACCTTCCTCGGCCACTTCCATTCGATGAACCAGATCAGCACGGCGATGCTGATGGCCGCGAACAGGATCCAGCCGCCCGTATCCGGCAACGACCATGCATCGAAGTTCAGCAGCTTCTTGTGGCCGAGCAGCGGCGGCTGGTACGCCATCCCTTCCACCTTGATCGCCGCACGCGGGTCCAGGTCGTGGCCGTATTTGTAGCCCCACGCGTACATGTCCCACATGGCCCAGAGCACGAAGGCGCCCAGTACCATCAGCCAGGTAAATAGCCCCCCGCGCCTGCCGATGAGCGCGACGACGACGCCCCAGCCCACGAGCAGGCCGATGGCGTAGCGCATGATGGCGAACTCCGGGAACATCTCGTTGTGGATGGTGGCCATGCCGATGTAGTGGTTCAACCCGTTGATCTTGTCCACGTCTCCGGTGAAGCTGTCATGGAAGATCTGCAGGACCAGGCCTTCCGGGTATTGCGGGGCCGCCAGGTCGATGCGCCAGATGGGCACTACGACCAACGCCCCGATGGCGAGCGCCGCGATGGCGATCATGAAGCGGGAGAGCGGGCGGAGATGCGGTACGGCGGTCATGGGAGGGGAGTTTGCACCACCGGCGGGACTGTGCCCGCCGGTGCTGCGTTGTTCAATGGCGTGCGGTGCGATGCATCAGGAACCGGCGTCCACGGAGCGGGTCTCGGCCTTCAGTTCCACCTTGCTGCCTGCGGGCGATACGCGGATGTAGCCTTGCATCTCCTGGTGCAGCGCGCTGCAGAAGTCCGTGCAGTAGAACGGCAGCACGCCCACCTGTTCGGGGATCCACTTCAACGTTTGCGTTTCACCCGGCATAACGAGCAGTTCCGCGGTGGCCGCGCCCTTGATGGCGAAGCCGTGCGGCACGTCCCAGTCCTGTTCCAGGTTGGTCAGGTGGAAGTACACCTCGTCGCCGATCTTCACGCCTTCGATGTTGTCCGGCGTGAAGTGTGAGCGGATGGAGGTCATCCACACGTGTACCTGGTTGCCCTTGCGCTCGATCTTCGTCTCCTTCTCGCCCTTGGCCACGTATGGGTGCATGTTCTCCTCGATCTTGAAGAACTTCACTTCGCGCGGTCTCACCAGGTCGGCGGGGATGGCCTGCGCGTAGTGCGGTTCCCCGATGGTGGGGAAGTCCAGCAACAGTTCCATCTTGTCGCCATCGATGCTGTACAGCTGCGCGCTCTGGGCAAGCTCCGGGCCGGTGGGCAGGAAGCGGTCCTTGGTGATCTTGTTGTAGGCGATCACGTACTTGCCCCAGGGCTTCTTGCTGTCCCCTCCGGGAATGCACAGGTGCCCGATGCTGTAGTAGGTGGGCACGCGGTCCAGCACTTCCAGGGTGCTCAGGCTCCATTTGACGATCTCGCTGCTCACGAACATCGACGTGTAGGCGTTGCCCTTGTCGTCGAACTCCGTGTGCAGGGGGCCCAGGCCGGGCTTCTTCACTTCGCCCTTGATCACGCTCTCGTACTTCAGCACGGGGATCCCCATGAAGTCGCCTTCCACATCGTTGGCGGCGATGGCCGCCTGGATCTTCGTGAAGTCGAACACCGGGATGAGCGCCGCCAGCTTGCCGCTGCCCACGATGTACTGGCCGGTCGGGTCCACATCGCAGCCGTGCGGCGATTTCGGGCAGGGCATGAAGTAGACCAGGTCCTTCAGCTCGCGCGGGTCCAGCTGCAGCACCTCTTCCATGATGGTGCTCTCCGCCGTATGCGTGCTCTCGTTGTACCAGTTGCTGTAGTATTTGCCCGGCACCTTGCGGCCCTTTCCCTCTTTCACGTACTGCTCCGCCTTCTTCCAGTTCAGGGCCATGATGAAGTCCTTGTCGCGCTGGCTGGCGTTCACTTCCAGCAGGCTGTAAGCCTGTTCGCTGTTGTAGCAGCTGAAGAAGAACCAGCCGTCGCTCACGCCCTTGCCGGTGTGCGACAGGTCGAAGTTCATCCCCGGCGTGATCACTTGGAAGGCGATGGACATCTTCCCGCTCTCCGGTTCCGGATGGATGAAGCTTACCGTGCCCTTGAAGTTCTCGCGGTAGCTCTCGATCGGTACGTCGCGCTCGCTCTCAGTGCCCATCGGTATGCTGAAGCGCGTACCGCTGATCACGTATTCGCTGTTGGGCGTGGTGAAGGGGGAGGAGTGGTTGCCCGCGCAGTTCGGGATCTCGATGATGGACTGGGTGCGGAACGTGCCCAGGTCCACCAACGCGATGCGCGGTGTGTTGTTGCCGTTGATGAAGCACCACTTGCCGTCCGGGATGCCATCGGTCTGCGACAGTTCCGGGTGGTGGCTGTCATCCCAGGGGATGAAACCGTGCGTGGTCATCAGCATCGGCTTGGTCTCCTCGCTGTAGCCGTACCCGCTCTCCGGGTTCACGCTGAACACGGGGATGTTGCGCAGCATGCGGCCGCTCGGCAGGCCGTACACGCTCAACTGGCCACTGAACCCGCCGCTGACGAAGTTGTAGAACTCGTCATAGCTTCCGGGTTTCACGTAGGTTTTCGCGGCCGCGTCGCCGCCCACCACGGTTTGTGTCGTAGTATTCGGACGGCAGCCCTGCATGGAGTTGATCAAGAGGAAGAGACCGCCTGCCCCGGTGAGGAGCAGCGCGGTGGACAGCAATGGGCGTTTCATGGTTCGGTGGTATGGTTCAGGTTCGTCGGTTCAAAGGGTGCGCATGAACTCCAGTATCTGGCGGGCTTCATCCTTGCTCAGGTTCTGGTTCGGCATCCGCACAAGGCATTCTTCCAGCAGTTTCTGCGCCTCGGGGTCTTCGCTGAGCATGACGTCGATGTTCATGATCATGTTCATGATCCATTCCGGTTTGCGCCGCGTGGTCACGCCCTTCCAGCCGGGCCCCACCACGCGGTTCTCGCCCATGCTGTGGCATGCCTGGCACTTCACGTCGTAGGTCGTCTTGCCCTTCTCCGCCATCGCGTTGTCGATGTCGCCCAAGGTCAGGTCGGCCGCCGTGATCATCGGTTCCTTGGAATGTTCGTGGGGTTCGGACTCCGTGGTGCCCGGAGGGCCCCCCTTTGCTCCGGGGGGCGTGGCGGGTGCGGAACCGCTTCCGCAGGCCGCGAGGACCATGGCGATCATGGCGGTGACCAGTATCTTGCTCGTGCTGTAGCGCATGCTTCGATCGTTTTATCGGGGTGCGTGACAAAAGTCATCGGATAGTTTTGTCCGATATATGACGTTCGTCACCTCTTTGGCTGATCATCAGGAATGAAAGACAGAATTACGCCACAATGGTGAAGGACGACACGCGCAAATGGTTTTTGTGGGCACTGGGCTTTTTCTTTGCGGCGGGCTGCATCGGCGCGCTGTTGCGGCTCATCTACGTGGTGGAGCTGCCGTGGCTCACCTTCAAGCCGTGGCTGCACGCGCATTCGCACGTGGCGATGCTGGGCTGGCTCTTTCCCGCGCTCCTCATCGCCCTCATCGGGCAGGACGACCGCCGACCGCCCCGCGGATTCGCCGTGTGGATGGTGATCTCCCAGGCCTTGGTCCTCGGCATGTTGTTCAGCTTCCCCGTGCAGGGATACGGCGAAATGTCCATCGCCTGCTCCACCGGGCAGATGATCGTGAGCTACGTCCTCATCGGGCAGGCGTGGTACGCCACGCGCCACTGGCCGCCCACGGGCAGTCGGCTGCTCGCGCGGCTCGCCTTCACGTTCCAAGTGGTCAGCACGCTCGGTATCTGGGCCATGGGACCCATCATGACCAGTCACCTCACACGCACCGAGTGGTACTACTGGAGCATCCAGTGGTTCCTGCACTTCCAGTTCAACGGCTGGTTCTGGTTCGCTGCCATGGCCATCGGCAGCCGCTGGGCAGAGCGCCACGGTGTGGATGTGCGCATCGACGGTTTCACCACCGCCCTCTGGGTGGTCAGTGCCCTCATCACCTTCGCCCTCGTGATCGCCTGGTCGGAGCGGGTGCCCATCGTGCTCGCCATCAATACCGCCGGGGTCATCCTCCAGTTCTGGGCCGCTTGGCGCACCCTCATGGCCATGCGCCGCGCGCGCGTGCAAGCCGCCGTGAAGACCTCTCGATGGATGCGCATCCTCATCGGCGTCATGCTCCTCTCCATGGCCATCAAGATCGCCGCCCAATCCGCCGTGTCCATCCCCATGGTGGCCACCATGGCCCTCACCCTCCGCAACTACGTCATCGGCTTCATCCACCTCAATACCCTCGGCTCCATTTCAGCCCTGCTCTTCGCCCACGCCCTCATGCGTGGCTGGTTCGATGAGCGCCGGCCGCTGGTGCGCGCAGGCCTCCTCCTCTTCATCATCGGCTACGCGTGCAGCGAGTTGCTGCTCTTCGGGCAGGGAACCCTCTTCTGGTTCGGGGGCGGCCTGCTGCCCGGCTACTACTGGGCGCTCTTCAGCGCATCCGTCCTCCTGCCGGTCGGTGTCGGCACATTGTTGTTCACGGGACTGCGCCGCCGACTTGTCCCGACGGTGATGACCGATCGGATATAGTACCGGGTTTCCGGACCTCTTTCTGATCGTCCGCATCAGCTCCAGCACTTCGCGGGCCTCGTCCTTGAGCAGGTTCTGGTTCAGCATGCGCACCAGGCACTCTTCCAGCATCCGTTGGGCCGTGGTGTCAGCGCTCGCCATCGCGACCATGTGCATGATCATGTTCATCACCCATACCGGTTCACGGCGCGTGAGCACGCCCTGCCAGCCCGGCCCCACCACGCCCTTGTCGGTAAGGGTGTGGCAGCGCTGGCATTTCACAGGGCAGGTGGGCGCCCCTTTCTGCGCCATGGCCTTGTCCACCGGGCCCAAGATGAGGTCCGCCGCCCGGGAGCAGCTGTGGGCTCCGGAGCGAAGGAGCCCGGATGCCTTACCCTTCGCCGGGTAGTTGCGCCGCATGCGAAGATCCCCGTGCTTTGATAGCTTGACCTGGAACGCGGCCACCACCGAGGCTTGCGGAAGGAGGGAAGGACCGGCGGCGGTCCGTGTGCGGCGGTGATCCGGTCCCGGGTGCGGACCATGGATGCCAAAGGCACCATAGCGGTCGTGGACTGCGACAACGTCCGGCGGGACGGCCTCGTGAGCCGCCTCATGCTCTTGGGCTACCATGTGGCCGTGATCGCCGACCACTTGGACCATTACATCACCGCCACCCGCGAATGCCCGGTGGACCTGGCCGTGGTGAACGTGGGCCGCTCCGATGAGGCCCTGCCCCGGGTGCATGGCCTGGAAACGGTCGCCTACATCCACACGCACCAGCGCCGCGTGCAGGTGCTGGCCCTCTTCCAATTGCCGGATCCGGAACTGCCCCTCCGGGCCTTCAGGGCCGGGGCGGGCAGCGTGGAGGACTTCGACCACTTGCGCCCCGCCCTCCTGGGC
>JAGODO010000014.1 GCA_017998165.1 Flavobacteriales bacterium
GTCCCAGACCATAGTGCTCGATGTAGTTCACGGTCTCCAGCAACAGGATTCCGATGAGGGCGGCGGCCAGGAAACAGAGCAGTACCTGAGCACCGAAGAACAGGTACACGGTGGCGATGAGCGCGGATTCAACGATCAGGAAGCGGATCATCTCATTGTGGATACCGAACCCGGCCTTGTTCTCCTTTCGGAGCCGTTCCGCCTCGATCCGCCAGGCGCTGATGAAGCTGAAGACGATTGTGCGCCACCAGAAGGCATAGATGTTCTCCCCGTAGCGTGCCGATGCCGGATCATCGGGCGTGGCAACGCGCCGGTGGTGCCCGCGGTTGTGCTCGATGATGAAGTGCATATAGAGCGAAGTGAGCAACAGCGCCCGAGCCAGGTCGCGCTGCCAGCGTTCCGGACGATGCCCCAGTTCATGGGCGATGTTGATCCCATACACGCCGCACATCAGACCCATGGTCGCGATGCGCCCCGCGATCTCCCATGACTGGAGACCGGGTTCGTGTACGCGCAGAATGAACAGGAACAGGATCGCCCATTGGATCGGGACGAAAGCGATGAGGATCACATCGTAAAGCGGGTCCTTGAGCGCGGCGGCTTCCTCCGCTGCGCTGAGCGCGGTGTGGTCCGGGGTGATGATGAGTTCGATCAACGGGATGAGCAGAAAGGCGTACAGGGGAAGGGCCCAGGTGGCCCATCCCCCGCTCAGCATGCCCCAGCAGGCCAGCACGGGTCCTGTGAAGGCCAAGGTGTAGCGCAGTGCGCGAAGCCGCATACGGGCCTTCGGAAGTGCGCTATCGGCCACTTGATGTTCCACGGGGTCCGAAGGTAGCCTCGGGGTGTAGCGCGCCACCCTACTTTTGGCGCCCTTCGTCATCGCTGGCCCGTCCCTGGCCGCGCCCTACCCGATGAAACACCTGTCCCTTTCCACCGCCTTCACCATGTCCGTCATCACCGCCGGGGCACAGACCCGCGAGATCGCGTTCACCGAGTTCGACCTGCCCAATGGGCTGCACGTCATCCTGCATGAGGACCACGGCACGCCCATCGTGGCGGTGAGCGTGATGTACCATGTGGGCAGCAAGGACGAGGCGAAGGACCGCCGGGGCTTCGCGCATTTCTTCGAGCACCTGCTGTTCGAGGGCAGCGACAACATCGCGCGGGGCGAGTTCAGCAAATACGTGGAGAAGGCCGGCGGTGTGCTGAACGCCAATACGAACGGCGATCGCACCTACTACTACGAGGTGCTGCCCAGCAACCAGTTGGAACTGGGCCTCTGGCTCGAGAGCGAACGCATGCTGCACGCCCGCGTCGACCAGGTGGGAGTGGATACGCAGCGTGAGGTGGTGAAAGAGGAACGGCGCCAGCGCTACGAGAACCAGCCCTACGGCAGCCTGTTGCCGGAAGTGCTGAAGCGGGCCTACAAGGAGCATCCCTACCAGTGGCCCACCATCGGTTTCATGGAGGACCTGAACGCCGCGAGCGAGTCCGACTACAAGAAATTCTACAAGACCTTCTACATCCCCAACAACGCGGTGCTCGTGGTCGCCGGTGACATCAAGCCGAAGCAGGCCGAGGAGCTGGTCAGGAAGTACTTCGCGGACATTCCCAAGGGCGAGAAGATCAAGCGCAACAAGGTGGTGGAGCCGGAGATGACACAGGAGACGCGCGATGTGGTGCATGACAAGATCCAGCTGCCGGCTGTTGTGCAGGCGTACCGCATCCCGGCTTATGGCACGAAGGATTTCTATGCGGTGGACATGTTGAACCGGTTGCTCAGCAACGGCAACAGCAGCCGCTTGAACAAGCGCGTGAAGGATGAGCAGCAGAAGGCGCTGTACGTCGGATCGTTCAGCCTGCCCTTCGAGCACCCGGGTCTGGCCATGGCCTTCGCCATCGCCAACGCGGGAGTGGATCCCGATTCGCTGGAGGCCGCCATGGATGACGTGATCGCCGAGGTGCGCGACAAGGAGATACCCGCCGCGGAAGTGGAGAAGTTGAAGGTGGGGATCGAGACCGAGTTCGTGACGGCGAACGCGCGCGTGGCCGGCATCGCCGAGAACCTGGCCAGTGCGTACACCTTCCTCGGGAATACCGGCAAGGTGAACAGCGAGCTCCAGAACTACCTGTCGGTCACGCCGGCGGACCTGCAACGCGTGGCCCGGCAGTTCTTCGACCCGAAGAAGCGCGTGGTGCTGCACTACCTGCCCTTGGCCGGTAAACAATGATCCGTTCCGGTACCATGTACACGTTGCCCCGACTTCCAATGGCCTGCGCGCTGGTGAGCGCGCTCATTCCCACCTTGATGCTCGCACAGATCGATCGCACCAAAGCTCCAGTACCCGGCCCCCCTCCTCAAGTAAATGTGGCCGGATCGAAGAACAGCGTATTGCCCAACGGTATGCGCGTGATCGTCGTTGAGAACCACAAGCTGCCCGTGGTGAGCGTGCAGGTGCGCTTCGATCATCCGCCCATCAAACAGGGAGGGATCGCGGGCTACCAGGACCTGGTGGGCGAGCTGCTGACCGCCGGCACCGGGCACCATTCGAAGGAATCGCTCGATGAGGCGGTGGACAGCTTGGGAGCGCAACTGAACGGAGCGAGCGACGGGCTCTTCGCCTCCAGCCTGAAGAAGAACTTCCCCGAGCTGATGCGATTGGTGACCGAGGTGATCACCACACCGGCCTTCGATGCGGACGAGTTCGAGAAGGCGCGCACGCGCTACGCCAGCGGCCTGAAGATGCGCCCGGAAGACCCCGACCAGATCGCCGAGGCGGTGGCACGCGCGCTCACCTTCAGCAAACACCACCCGTACGGAGAGGTCCCCACGGAGGCCACGGTCGCGAAGATCACGCGCGCCAACATCGTCGCATTCTACAAGCGGTTCTTCCGCCCGCAGGACGGGTACATCGTTTTCGTGGGGGACATCTCGGAAGACGAGGCCGTGAGGATGGCCACCGAACTGTTCGGCGCGTGGAAGGGCGCGGCGGTGGAAAGCACCACGGATGCGAACGGTGTCGAGAACGTGAAGGACCTGGGACCGGTCGCGCAGGCGGATATCCAGCCGAAGGCCATTGGACCCCGTCAGGTGAACTTCGTGGATCGTCCCGGCAGTGCGCAGAGCGTGATCCGCGTCGTGTTCCCGGTGGAGCTGACGCCGAAGGACCCGGACGCTATCGCGGCGCAGGTGTTGAACACGATGCTGGGTGGAGGCGTGTTCAACGCGCGGTTGATGCAGAACCTGCGCGAGAAGCACGCGTTCACTTACGGCGCCTATTCGAGCATCGAGCCGGACCGTTGGTGCGGCAGCTTCAGTGCGGGATGCAGCGTGCGCAACGCGGTAACGGACAGTGCCGTGGCCGAACTGATGCACGAGATCGGGCGCATGGTGAACGAACCGGTGACACCGGAAGAACTGGCGCTGGCCAAGAGTTTCATGGCGGGCAGCTTCGCACGCTCCTTGGAGGACCCGCGGACCATCGCGCGCTTCGCGCTGAACACCCAGCTCTTCGGCCTCTCGCCGACGCACTACGCCACGTATCTCCAGCGATTGGACACGGTGAGCGCCGAGACCGTGCGCGCTGTGGCGCAGCGCTTGTTGAAACCGGACCATGCGGCGATCCTCGTGGTCGGCGACAAGGCGGAGGTGGCCAACAAGCTGGTGCCCCTGAGCGCCACCAAGGCCGTGATCTACTACGACGCCAATGGCGACCTGTACCGGGAGAGCTTCGAGATGCCCGCTGCCGGCCAGACCGCGCAAACCGTGCTCGATGCCTACGTGAAGGCCATCGGCGGGGCGGGCAAGCTGGCCAAGGTGAAGACGCTGCGCAAGGTGTACACCGCGGAGATGGGTGGCATGACCGTGGAACTGTCCGAACAGTTCGCCGCCCCGCACATGTACGCGATGACGATGGGAAGCGGACCGATGGTGATGCAGCGCCTGGTATATGATGGTGTGCGTGGCAAGAAATCCGGCATGGACGGAGAGGATGAACTGGTCGACCTGGAGCTGGAGGACGCGAAGCAGAGTTCGGTGCCTTTTCCGGAGATCGCCTACAAGGAGCTCGACTATGGCGCCATGCTGAACGGGGTGGTGGAGATCGACGGCCGCAAGTGCAACCGGATCCTGGTGAAGAAAGCCGCTGGTGGCGCCTTCACCGAATACTACGATGCGGAGACCGGCCTGAAGGTGCGCCGCATGGAGGCCCAGGCCACCGGACAAGGCACCATGCAGGTGACCACGGACTTCAAGGACTACAAGGAAGTGGACGGTATCCTGTTCCCGCATGTGATCGAGCAGAACATGGGCCAGCACATCGTCTTTTCCGCCACGGTGATCGAGGTGGACCGGAATATCTCCCCTGCGGTGTTCGCGATCACCGATTGATCCGCGCTGAACGCATGTTCGAAGAGCGCCTGCGGGGCGCTCTTCGTCTTTCAGGGTCGCTGGTGTACCAGCTTGCGCATCGCGGAAATGGACCGCCCTTCGAGACGCAGGATGTGTACGCCGTCGCTCAAGCCGGGCAGGTCCCAACGGAAGCGCGTGATTCCCGCAGGGATGGTCGTAGAGGCCAGTCGCCGACCGGTCGCATCGAAGAGCGTGGTGCGCAGCGGTTCCTGTGAAGGTGTGGTGAAGGCCAGATCGAGCACACCCGAGAAGGGGTTCGGGACCATCAGACCAGGAGCAACCGATGGAGGATCCTGAAAGCCAAGTACGATGTGGGCGGTATCGCAGGCATAGTTGTCGCTCTGATCGCGATCGTAGAGGTTGTTGGGGCTCAAGGCACCGATACAGACGGGTTGATCCGTGTTCAGCCAGCCCCACGGGGCATAGTTGAGGTAGAGGCCGGTGAGGGAGACGTCGACATGGGCGCCGGTAGCCAGCCCGGCGTTCTCCACGGCCACGCTGGTGCCTGCGGTCCCGCAGATGGGGCCGGAAGACAGGAAATGGCAGACCATCACCTCGTTCAGCACCGAGGAGGACAGGTTTGTTACGCGCACGGTCACATCGGCGTGCGGGAAGACCATGCCGCTCTGGAGCTCATAGTACACGCTGTCGAAGCCCAGCACCTCGATGCGCACGTTCTCCCCGTGCGGAATGAACGCGCCGTTGAGTGAGACCGTTCGCACCAGACCCGCGGGTCGTTGCGCCGTAGGGGCCGAGGCCACCTGCAGGATGGCGTTGTCGTTCACGGCGAACGTCTGGAAGAGATCGTCGGGGAATTCGCCCCCCGGGTCCATACCGATGGAAGCGACGACTTCCAGGGTGGTGTCCAAAACCATGCTGATGGTATTGTCCGCGACGATGAGCTGATCACCGTGCGGGAGCAACCGGCGGTTGTACGACGGTGGCCCCACGGCCAGGCTGTCCAAGGCGCTGAGGTCCGCGCCGAAGGTGCGGAGCCAGCCGTCGCTGGTAAGGGCCATGCGGTGCCCATGCCACCCGAGCACATCCACGATGTTCTGGGAAAGGTTGATGCCCGCGATCTGGTCGCCGTAGATGGACCAGCGCCACAACGTTCCGAGCCAGCCGCTCAGCAACAGCGATTGCGGGCCGTCCCACGCCAGGTCACGTATGCTGCCGGTGGCGAAACTCGTCAGGCTGTCACCCTCCGCGTTCGTGATCAGGATCCCCAGGTCCGTGGCGAAGGCCACCGAATCCCCCGCGTTCACCGCCATATCCCCCACCAAAGAGAAGGCATAGTCCTTCGACCACATGAGGTCGCCACCCGTGTTGCGCCGCTCGGCCAGGAACCAGGGAACGAGCACATCGCACTCGATGAGGTTGCTGGCACTCACCAGGTCCCCGTTCTGGAACGTGGACAGTGCCCGCGTGTAGACCTGGTTGAACCCGTCCACCTGCATCACCTCCCAAGCGGGTTCACCGGCGGCGTCGAAGGCGCGCAGTATCCCGTGTCCCGGGGTTCCGTCATCCTCGGCGTAATCACCGGCCACCACCCAGCCGTCCCCCAGCGCGGAGCAGGCGCCATAGGAGACCTGGAAGGTGCGTTGGTCCGCGTGCTCGAAAGGTGATTGGCTCAAGCAGGCCGGCAGGGTACACGCGAGCGCAAGGAAGGCAGCGTAGCGTTGCTTCATGGTCTGAAGGTATCTGTTCAAGGGACGCCCCGATACCCGGCATCGCTGCCCCAACGGCTAACATTGCCGCACGCATGGCCTCCTCCGTTGAGCACATCCGGCTCCTGCTGGCAAGGCTGGGCATCGTGCTCCTGCTCTTCACGGCCCTGCGCTGGGTCTTCTACATCGCCGATCGGGTATCATTTCCGGAGCTGTCGCTCGCGGACGCGTTGTTGGTCGCCCTGCACGGTGCGCGCTTCGACGCCATGACGGTGGTGGTCGCCAACGCGCCTTCTATCCTCCTGCATCTGCTGCCTTGGTCCGGCCGCGACCGGCCATGGTACCAGCGCATGCTCTTCATCCTGTACATCGCGGTGAATGCGTCCCTGTTGCTGGTCTGTTGCATCGACCTGCCCTTCTTCGGGTTCAACGGCAAGCGCCTCACCCGCGACGTGCTCGCGCAGGCGGGAGCGGGCCTTCGCGAGCTGCCCACGTTCATCTTCACCTTCTGGTGGGCCACGCTGGTCTTCATCGCCGGGATCGTTCTGCTGGTGGTCGGTTGGAGGCGTGTTCGGCCCAGGGAAACGGTTGCCGCATCGGGGAACCCGCTCCAATGGTTGGTCAGCCTCGCCGTGCTGGGGCTGCTGGCCTTGGGCGGTCGCGGAGGCTGGCAATACCAAGGGCTTTCACCGGCCCACGCGGCGGACCATGTGCCGGTGGCGCTCGCACCGCTCGTGACGAACTCGGCCTTCACGCTCGGCTATTCCTTGAGCGAGCCCGCCTTCACCGCGCGTAGCTACTTGAGCCCAGAGGAACTCGATCGTCGGATGCCGTTGCGCTACGACATAAGGAAGGACAGCGCGGATGTTCCCCGGAACGTGGTGCTGCTCATCGTTGAGAGCCTCGGCCGTGAATACCTCTCGACCGTCAGCGGGGAGAAGGCCTACATGCCCTTCATGGATTCCCTGTGCGCGCGGTCCCTCGTGCTCACGAATGCTTTCGCCAACGCCGAACGCAGCAACAAGAGCATGTGCGCCATCCTCGCGGGCATTCCCTCTTTCACCGAGGATGCGTTCATGAACACCGCGTACGGCGCCGACCGCGTGGAAGGGCTGGGTACACGGCTCAAAGAGATCGGCTACTCCACGGCGTTCTTCCACGGCGGATTGAACGGCGAATACAAGTTCGATTCGTTCAGCAAGGCCTGCGGTTTCGATGGCTACTTCGGCAAGGACGACTTCGGCGACGACCGCTTCTACGATGGTCACTGGGGCATCTACGACGAGGAGTTCCTCCAGTTCACCGCCGCAAGGCTGGGGGAGATGCCGCAGCCGTTCTGCTCGGTGGTCTTCACCCTCAGTTCGCACGATCCGTTCCCGATCCCCGCGCGCTACGCCGGCCGGTTCCCCAAGGGCCGGCAGGACATCCACGAGAGCCTCGGCTACGTGGATATGTCCCTGCGCTGGTTCTTCGAGGCGGCTTCCAAAGAACCGTGGTACGCCCACACGCTGTTCGTGATCACCGGTGACCACACCTACCAGTACAACGACCACCCCCTGTGGTACCGCAATCCCGCAGGCCGTTTCGCCGTGCCCATCCTCTTTTTCTCACCCGATGGTGCGTTCACCGGGCGCGATGACCGCATCGCACAGCACCTGGATCTACTGCCAAGCATCCTCGACCTCTCGGGCTACGCAGGCACCATCAGCACCTTCGGCCAGAGCGTTTTCCGGCGCGACCGCACGGACCGCGCCGCCATCTTCCTCGGCGGCCAGTACCGCCTCATCCAGGACGACCGCCTGCTGCTCTTCGACGGCACGAACGGGCAGGGGCTTTATGACTATCGGAACGATACGCTTTGCGCGCAGGACATCAGCGCGAACGAACCCGAACGGGCACAGCGGTCGATGCGAGACCTGCAGGCCATCATCCAACGGCACGGCGAGGCGTTGGTCGGCAACACGCTGGTCACGAGATGAAGCGCGAAGCCCCGGCCTTTCGGTCCGGGGCTTCGTCATGGAGGGGGTTCGATTACTGGATCACCAACCGTTCAGTCCTTATCTCATTGCCACTGGTGATGGTCACGAAGTACAGGCCGGCTGGCATGGCCTTGTCCAGTTCAAGGACCGTGTTCACCGTGCCCTCTGATACCGGTATGACGGAAGCGGCAACGCGCTTGCCCATGGCATCCGAGAAGTCAACGCTCACCTGCGCCACGCCATCGGCGATGTTCGACATCTGGAGGAAGAGGCGGCTGCCGTCGTTCGGATTGGGGTACAAGGCCAGGAAAATACCGGCATCCTGCGCGCTGCGGTACGGCACGGAAGGCCCTTCGAACAGGCAGGTCGGGCTGCAGCCGTCGCCCGGGTTCACGTTGCCATCATCGCATTGCTCCGTACCGGTGACGATGCCATTCCCGCACTGGGTAGGGGTGCAGTTGTTGTCGCAACCGTCGCCGTTCACGAAGTTCTGGTCATCGCACGTTTCGCCGAACTCAACGATACCATTGCCGCAGATGGCGACAGGAACGCTGGGCGTGCAGTAGGGAGATGGCTTGTTGTTGGTGATGCCCACGGTGCAGATCGGTCCGAAGGGGCAGTAGGAAACCCCACCGTTGAAACTGGCCTGGACGCGCACGTCGTAGGTGTAGGTGCCGCAGAGCAGCGGGTTGGTCTGCCACACGCCCAGTTGGCAGACGGCGGTGGTGCTCACCACGTTGCGCAGGTAGCCTTCACCCGGCACGGCGAACTCGAAGCGGTAGTGCGTGGCGTAGACACCGCCGCTGGTGACCACGTTGGCGAAGATCTTCCCGGCGTTGCCGCTCGCACCGACCGACTTGCCGACGGCCCCGCAACTGTAGTTGGGGCTGGCGATGAAGTTGTTCAATTGCGTGATGGTGCAGGCCGCAGGGTCCACCTTGAAGCGGCAGGCCGGCCCCCAGGCTCCGTTCACGCCGTTCACACGGGAACGTACGCGCACGTTCAACAACTGGCCGATCGGCAGCGGATTGGTGACCATGGTGGAGAGCGCGAGCTTGGTAGCGCGCAACGCGTTGGCCGGGCCCTGTCCGCCGCTGGTGGCGTGGTTGCGGAAGATCTGGCGGCTGTAGCCACCGCAGGGGCTCTGGAACCAGAACTGGTAACCATCGTCGGTCTGGTCGCCGATGCCGTACTGTGCGCTCACCGCAGGCTCCGCGCTGGCGATGATCACGTCGCTCATGATCCAGTTCTCCTTGTCGCAATGGGTGACGATCACTGTTTGGGCGCTGGCCGGTTCGTTGCAGAAGGGCAGGGCCGTTGTGCTGGTGCCACTGAAGCAGCCGCCGTTGTTCACGTTGTCCAGGATGCGGCGGCCGTTGTTGTCCACGAGCTTCCAACCGCCTCCGGCGATGCCGTTGGCATCATCGGTGAAGGTGAGGTTGAAGCAGGCGCCCTGGGGCACGCAGATGATCTCGGCATTGCTGCTGCCGTTGGTGTAGGGGCCACCGTTGTCCAGCACGAAGGGCGAGTTCGCGTCGACCATCTGCCAGGAGATCGCGCTGCCGTCCGTTCCCGCATCGATGGTGAGGGTCCAGTTGTCGCAGGGCACGGGTGTGCCGACGCACACGCAGGATCCGTTCAGCACATCCGCCGTGGTGAATGGGTTGTTGTCGTTGCAGCTGTCGCCGACCTTGCCGAAAACCGTTGGGCAGTCATCGGTGTTGTCCAGCACGGCGCCCAAGGGCGGAGCGCAGGTGAAGCCCGGTGTTCCGGTGCTCGGGTCGCCGAAGCCGTCGAGGTCGATATCGGTGTACCACGTTGTCGGTACATCAGCGACGCCGCAGCCGCAAACCCCCGGTGCGATCTTGTTGGCATCGTTCGGGCAGCCGTCCATGCAATCCGCGGTGAGGTCACCATCCGCATCCACCGTGCCGTTGCTCGTGCCCGGCGTGGCGCACCAGACCTTCCAGTCCACGCTGTTGTTGTCCGTGTCGTTCCCATCGAGGTAGCGCGCGATCACCTTCGCGGCGAGCACGTTGTCATCGAACTGCGTCACGGGCAGCCCGGCGGTCTCCGTATAGGGCGCGCCGGTGTTGCCTTCATAGCTTATGGCATCGATGAGCGTATTGAACGGGTCGCGCAGGCCGATGGCGTCCGGTGAGCCGTTCTGGATCATGTCCGTGGCCGGGGTCTGCAGCAGGTTCAGGTTCGGGATGGAGTTGTTGTTGCCGATCACGTAGTAGCCACCGGCGGCGAGGTTGAAGCTCGGCAGGATGATCGTCTTGTAGACGGCCGCACCCCCGAGGTTGCCGTTCACCAGTTGCACAGAGAAGCCGGCGATGTCGAAGGCCGCATTGCCGGTGTTCTTCAATTCGAGCCACTCCGCGTTGTCCGTGCCGGCGTTGTCATAGTCCACCTCGTTGATCCGCAGGGTGGGCAGGTCCTCGCTGGTGATCACGCCCACGAACGTGCTCGTGCCGGTCTGCGCCGTGCCGCTGTTGATGGAGAGCGAGAGGTTGAAGGTCTCGGTCGGCTCGTAGTCCGCATCATCGGTGAGCAGCACGTTGAAGGTCTGCAGGTACGGATAGATGTCCGTGGGAAGGAAGGTGAACTGCAGCGCACCGATGGCGGTGTAGTCGGTTCCGCTCGTTGCGGTACCCGTCAACAGGTCGGCTACGTCCACCACCACAGGGCCGGTGGGAGCGATGTCCATCTCCAGCCCGACGGTGAGCGCGACACCGCTCTCGGCCACCGTAGCGGTGGGGGCGATGAAGCCGACGATGGGTTGGATCAGGTTGCCGGCGCAGACGCAAGTGGGGCTCCATACGTCGTTGATGGTATTCAGGTCACCGTCATCGCACGGAGCTCCCGGGACATCCGGCCCGCCTTGCACGTTGTTGCAGTCCAGCGCGCAGTTGCCGAAGAGGCCGTTCAGGACCAGGTTGCACTGGGCGAAGGTCTCGTGCGCGACCGTCACGTTCACCGAGGTGTTGTTGTTGAAGGGCCCGAGGATGTGGTCGCCCACACCCGCGTTGAGCGCGGAGGAGCCGTTCACGTCGTTGGTGATGTTCACCACCGAGCCGCTGCCGGTGCTGGTCACATGCACGGTGATCTGGAAGGTGAGGTTGTCGATGCACTGCACATCGGCGGTGGCTTCGGGAGGTGCGCAGATGCAGTTGATCTGGCTGCTGTTGTTGGCGGCACCGGGGCTGAGGCACCGGCGGCTCCAGTCGACGCTGTTGTCCTGCGTATCGCTGCCATCGGGGAAGCGGCTGATGCCGATGCCGTCGGTGGCGTCGTCGCTGTCGACGATGGCGATGCCGGTGCCTTCGGTGTAGGGCGCGCCGGTATTGCCCTCATAGCTCACCGCATCGATCAGGGTGTTGCTCGGGTCGCGAAGGCCGACGCCGTCGGGGCTGCCGTTCTGCGGAGCGAAGGTGGCCGGTGCGATGACCTGGTTGATGTTCGGGATCGTGGCATTGTTGCCCACCACGTAGTATCCGCCGGCCGCCAAGCTGAAGCTGGGAAGGGTGATCGTCGTGTAGACGGCTGCGCCGCCCAGATTGCCGTTCACCAATTCGATCTTGAAGCCTCCGATGTCGAAGGCCGCAGCACCGGTATTCTTCAACTCCACGAATTCCGCAACGTCCGCACCGGGATTGTCATAGTCTACTTCGTTGATCACCAGCGAAGGAGGTTCATTTTCGGTGATGGTGAGCACATGACTGCCCGGAGATCCGATGGCGGGGATGCCTTGCCCGCCGGTCACGTTCTGCAGGGTGAAGGTGACCTGTCCGCCGCCGTCATAAACCCCATCATCGGTGATGGTGATGGACTGGCTCTGGGTGCTTCCGTCGTTGGCGGGGAAGATGAGCGTCTGGGTGGTGTAGTTGTTCACCCTGGCCGCGCTGCCCGCGGTGATCACCACATCCACCGTGGTCTGCACGGCTGCCGGGTTGGTGATGCTGACGCTGAGGCTGGTGGAGCCGGCGCCTTCGCTCACGCTGCTGGAACCGGCGGTGAACTGCACGACGGTGTTCGGAACGGGTGAGCCGGTGGCGTTCACCACGATGTCGTCCAGGGCGAATTCATCGCGCGATCCGGAGCCGTTGACATCGGCCCCGCTCCAGCGCAGGTACATGTATCCCCCCGGGGCCACGTTCAGACCCGTGATGGTGGTGGAGCGGTTGTTCACCTGGAAGCCGAGCGCATCCAAGGCCGCAGCGCTCACCAGATCGAGCGCACCCACCGGGGTGTAGCTCAGGTCGTCCGTGCTCCAGGAGAAGTTGAAGCTGTTGCCACGCGCCTGATCGTTCCTGATCCACACCTCGTAAGCTACGGCCAGGTCGGTGATGTTCAATGCGGTGTTATTCTGCACGCGCAGGGTGGCCGTGCCGGGTGCCCAGTCGCTGCCGCCGGGCTGGAAGCCGAGGCTGCTGCTGCCGATGTTGGCGTTGGTGAACGCGTAGAGACCACCGGTGGTCTGCGCTGCCGCCGTGGCCCCGCGCGTATAGTCGGTGGCGGCCGTGATCTGCGTGCCACCGAAAGCCAGGTTACCGTTGCTCCATCCGGTGAAGGCCCAGGCACCTGAACTCATGCGGCCCGCCGTCGGGGGCGCACCCGGCTCAAAGCCCGTTCCGGCCCAGGCACCGTTGTTCACGTTGGCCACCGTGGCGTCGAAGTCCACGGTGAAGTTCGTGCCAGTGCTGGTGATGGACAGTTGCGCGCGCAGTTGTCCGATGGGAGCGCAGGCCAGCGCCAGCGCCGTGCCGCATGCGGTGAGGAGTGAAGGTCGGATCATGACAGATTGGTTTTCGGTGCGAAAAGAAGGGAAGCCAAATTAACCGGGATCGAACACGCCAAGACCCGCAGGTTATCCACATTTCGATGGCCCGCCGGTCCGAGCCGCCCCCCTAAATTGTCCGCGCCCCCAAAATCGTATCCGGATGCGCTCGACCCTTACGCTCGCCATTTCATTTCTCGCACTTTCCGCCAACGCACAAACGCTGTTCACGGAGGACTTCGAGACCACGCCCGCCTTCACACTGAACACGGGGGATGCGAATTCCGCGGTGAGCGCGAACAACCGCTGGGCGGTGAACGATGTGTATGCCGGGGGCTCTGCGGAAAGTACATGCATCCTGCCCGTTACGTTCGATGTGCCTGCGACAGCCGGTCAACCAGGGGGCATCACCAGCGCGAATGGCAACTACCTGCATACGCTGAGCACGCTGGCGGAGAGTGGTGGTATCCAATGCTGCTGCTTCGCCGCGGCGGACGGCCTTTGCACGGCCGCGGACAACATCTTCGCCCGCATGTCCTCCGACGTGAGCACCGTTGGTGTGTCCGAGGTGGAGTTGCGCTTCTGGTGGCTCTGCCAGGGCGGCAACCAGAACTACGGCGAGGTGTATTACAGCACCAACGGCGGCTCCTCCTGGACCCAGGTCACCACGCCCATCGCGCAATACCGCAACGCGGACAATTGGGCGGAGCAGAGCGTGGTCCTTCCCGCCTTCGCCGACCAGGCCACCTTGCGTTTCGGCTTCCGCTTCCACAATGGGCTGGCCCTGTTCGAGGTGGCCGATCCGGGTTTCGCGATCGACGATGTGCGGATCATCGGCTCCAACACGACCCCGGTCAGCATCGCGACCAGCGTATCGGTGCTCACATGCTGCCAAGGCGCATCGGTGGATGTCGCGTACACGATCAGCGGTACATTCAACGCGGGCAACATCTTCACCGCGCAACTGAGCGATGCTTCGGGCAGCTTCGCCTCTCCCGTGACCATCGGCACGTTGAGCAGCGTAACGGGAGGCACCATCGCCGGCGTCATCCCGCCGGGCACTCCACCAGGGTCGGGTTACCGCACACGGGTGGTGGGCGATTCGCCTTTGACGACCGGGTCGGACAACGGGACGGACATCACCGTGTTCAACGCTCCGTACGCGGGCACGGGCGCGACGTTCTCGGTTTGTAGTGGTGACGCCCCCGTCGCAATGGACACGGGCGGTGACGAGGGGGGCATCTGGTCCGGACCCAGCCCAGTGGTGGGAGGGGTGTATGACCCGGGCACCATGGAACCAGGCGTTTACACGTACACGGTAAGCAGCACCGGGCCTTGTGCGAGCGATTCGGTCGCGTTCGTCATCACCGAGATCGAGGGGGCCGATGCGGGCATCAGCACGGTGGCCACCATCTGCAAGAACACGGGCATCTACGACCTGTATGACCTGCTCGATGGCTCACCCGATCTTGGGGGCACATGGACCGCGCCCGGCGGCGGTCCGTCGGATGGTCTGTTCAACTCGAACACGACGAACGGCGGGGTCTATACATACACGGTGGATGCCGGTGGCTCCTGTGGAAGCGATGAGGCCGTCGTTTCAGTTCAAGTCGGGCTGCCGGGCGAAGCCGGACCGGATGATACGTGGAGCGTATGCTCCACCGGTCTACCGGTCGACCTCTTCAGCCTGTTGGATGTATCCGCCAACCTCTCGGGCGTGTGGTTCAACAGTAATATCCCCTTCGATGGCAACGCGGACAACGCCGGCAACTATGTCTATATCGATTACGCGGACCTCCCTTGTGCGAACGACACCGCCTTCATCACGCTGGACGTTTCTCCTGCAGCTTACGCTGGAGAGAACAGCACGATAGAGGTCTGCTCCACCTGGCCACCGTTCGACCTGATCACCGTGCTGGGCGGTTCTCCTCAATCGGGAGGGACGTGGACGGGGCCGGATGGCAACCCCGCCTCCAGTTCGTTCCAACCGGGTCAGAGTACGTTCGGCCTATACACTTACACGGTTCCGGGTGTCGAGCCCTGTGCGGATGATGAAGCCGTGGTGGCGGTAGTGCCCTGCGTGGGCATCGGTGAGAGCTCCGCAGGACCAACGCTGCGTTGGCTCGGACATGGTGCGGATGGGACCCAAACGTTCACCGCGCCGGTCATACAGAACGTCACGGTCGAGGTGGTGGACGCGCGGGGTGGACTGGTCTTCGTGCAACAACATGCGACCATCAATGGTCAGGTCCGATTGGACTGCGAACCATGGGGGCCGGGCGTGTACGCTTTGCGCGTGTTGAGCCCTGGCCGGATCGATGTCGTCCGGTTCGTTCAATGAGCGCGCGGCCTCTTCCGCTTATGAAAGCTGCTGCGATGGGGCGGATCGTTCACAAGATGTGAAGAACCCGAGGGCGTTTTTTTTGGTCTCGCGCGGTGGTCAGGATACGTTCGCATCACCAAGCGAACAGAACGCTCGGTCGTATTGAGACGCTGCCGGAACGGTCGACGGATCGGGCAGGCACCTGGTAAGAGGAAAAGCGGCTCATCTGCGGCGTGCGCCAGCAACGTCGAACGACCGGACGGGAAGAAACCTTGGGCATGAGATCGGGGCTACGGCCCCTATCGAATGGGAGCGGGGAGCGCCATAGCGGTGTTCCCCGCTTCGTTTTTTCGCGGCGTTCGCGTCACGTTCAAGTGCTTTCGTCGAACGGTCGGATATCAACATCCCGCTGGTGGCGCGATCAAGCGTGATCGGGCCTTGCTCCGCCAAGGGAAAGCAGTACCTCTGTATCGTGAAAAATGAAGATCTCCTGAAGATGAGGAAGACAGACCGTCCGCGCCCTTCCATCGCCCGTTCGCTCGCTGGCGTTGCCACATTCTCGTTGGCCGTATCGGCGTGGGCACAACTTCCCACGAGCATCGACATCGACCTGGTGGACAACGCCTCCGCGGACAGTTTGGAGGTGCGGTTGCGCTCGAATGGTGCGTCCTTCAGCGAGATCGTCACGGCGCTGACCTTCACCATCCAATGGCCTTCCACCTCGTCGGTGACGTTGGGAGCCCGCACCATGCCATGTTTCGATGGCATACCGCTGGGGGCAACACCGCAATCCACCGACGGGGACTAGCACTACGTGACCTACAACGGGTTCTCGGTCTCGTGGCTCGGTGATGCCTGCCCGGGGGAGACATGGCCGGCTGACGAATGGATCACGCTCATGCGGGTAAAAGTGAACGGACTGGACGGGTGCCTGGCCTTCAACGTGGTGAACGATGCCTGGACGGCGGCGAACAACCGGGATTTTTACGTCTCACTGAACGGACAGGACCGCACAGGCCTGCTGGAGCCGACTGCGGACAGCCTCGGTACGTGTGGCCCGGACTGTCTGGGCGTTCAGGGTGGTGCGGCCCTGCCCGGTTCAGCGTGCGATGACGGGGATGTCTGCACGGACGACGACCTGTGGAGCGTGGCTTGTGAATGTCTCGGGACCTACAGCGATACCGACAGCGATGGCACCTGCGACAACGAGGACGGTTGCCCGCTCGATCCGGACAAGACCGATGCCGGTTTGTGCGGCTGCGGAGTTCCGGATACGGATACCGACGGCGACCTCACCCCGGATTGCCAGGACGACTGCCCGACCGACCCCCTGAAGACCTCACCGGGCAGTTGCGGCTGCGGGACACCCGATACGGATACGGACGGTGACGGCACCGCCGATTGCCAGGACTTCTGTCCGGAGGATCCGCTGAAGACCTCACCCGGCTTGTGCGGTTGTGGCGTTCCTGAAACGGACTCGGATGGCGACATCACTCCGGATTGTGTCGATGGCTGCCCGGCGGATCCCCTGAAGATCGCGCCCGGCATTTGCGGATGTGGTGTGAGCGATACCGATACCGATGGAGACCTGACCGCCGATTGCCAGGACCTCTGCCCGGAAGATCCGGACAAGATCCTGCCCGGGGTGTGCGGATGCGGTACCCCGGATGTGGACACGGATACGGATGGTACGCCCGACTGCACGGACGGCTGCCCGGCCGATCCCGAAAAAACGGCACCGGGCATCTGCGGATGCGGCGTGGTCGACACGGATACCGATGCGGACGGTACGCCTGATTGCAATGATGGCTGCCCGGTGGATCCCGGCAAAGTGGATCCCGGCAACTGCGGCTGTGGCAACGCGGAACCGGGCAGCAACTGTGACGATGATGATGGCACCACCTTCAATGACCAGGTGCAGAGCGATTGCGTGTGCGCAGGCACGTTCGTCGATTGCGACGACCAGGACACCTGTACGACCGACTCCTATGACGGGACCGCTTGCGTGAACACGCCGATCCCCGATACGGACAGTGATGGCGCCTGTGACCTCATCGACGGCTGCCCGAACGACCCGCTGAAGACCGCTCCGGGAGCATGCGGCTGTGGCGTCAGCGATGTGGATACCGATGGCGACCTGACAGTGGATTGCATCGATGGCTGCCCCGCAGATCCGAACAAGACGGAAGCGGGCGTTTGTGGATGCGGAGTACCGGACGCTGATACCGATGGCGACCTCACGGCGGATTGCCTTGACGGCTGTCCCGAAGATCCGGACAAGGTCGCGCCCGGCCTGTGCGGCTGCGGGGTGGCGGATACGGATACGGACAGCGATGGCGTACCGGATTGCGCGGATGACTGCCCCTTGGTGGCCGGTCAGATCGGTTCCGCCTGCGATGATGGCAATGTGAATACCACCGGTGATGCGCTGAACGACCAGTGCGTATGCCTCGGGCTGCCCACGAACGACAATTGTTTCGATGCGACGGAGGTACTCGTGCAGGTCCCGGGTGATTGTCCGGCGAATGGCACCACCGGCGACAACAGCACAGCGACGACTGATGGCCCGAACACGATCTGCGACCTCGACGGTTTCCTCAACGACGTTTGGTACGTGTTCAATTCCGGTGACAACACGGACATCACCATCGACCTGGATCCCGGCACGATGGCCGCATGGGGCATCGCCGTGTATCCCGAGTGCAACGCCACGGACATCTATTGCCAGAGCGGCGCCACCGAGCCGTTCGCGCTGCCGGTTACACCGAACACACCCTACCTCATCCGCGTGTACTACGCCGTATGGTTCGGGCAGGGAGGCACGCATTCGGTCTGTGTTTCGGCGGGGATCAATACCTCGGTGCAAGCGCCGGTGACCGCGGATTGGAGCGTGTATCCGAACCCGAACAACGGCACGTTCAGCGTTCGGAACCTCGGGCCGGGAACCTCTGCGGAGATGCGTTTGGTCGATGTCGCCGGCCGTTTGGTCTGGTCGCGGAGCGGCAGGGTTGAGGAGCGGGGCATCATCCAGGTGGAGCGCTCCGGTCTGGCACCCGGTGTCTATTCACTGCGCGTGCATGCGGGCGGCCGTCCGGTGGAAAAGCGGATAGTGGTGGACTGATCATCACGCACGGTATTCTCGAAAGGCGTCCTGAACAACATGATCACGACGAAGGATGGTACGTGCTCCATCGGGGGAGTGCCGGTCGAGGAACTGGCGGCCCTGGTGGGAACGCCGGTCTACGTGTACGACTCCGCCATCATGGCGCGGCAGGTCGCTCGACTGAGGTCAGCGTTCGATCGGGTGCCTGTGCGGCTGATGTACGCATGCAAGGCGCTGACGAATGTGAGCGTGCTCCGCTGGATGCGCGCTCTTGGTTGTGGACTTGACGCGGTAAGCATCCAGGAGGTGGAATTGGGCCTTCGCGCGGGATTCGCGCCTGAGAACATCCTGTTCACGCCGAATATGGCGGGCTATGCGGAATACGCCCGCGCCGTGGCGCTGGGCGTGCGCATCAACGTCGATTCACTCGGGGTGCTGGAGCACTTCGGGCATGACCATGGCGGCCGTGTTCCGGTGTGCGTGCGCTTCAATCCCCACATCATGGCCGGAGGCAATGAGCGTATCAGCACCGGCCATGTGGACAGCAAGTTCGGCATCAGCATCCACCAGATCCGCCATGTGCAACGGGTGATCGCCACCAACGGCATGCGCATCACCGGGCTCCACATGCACACGGGCAGCGACATCCTGGACGCCGGGGTATTCCTGCAAGGCGCGGAGATCCTGCTCGAACTGGCCGGGCAGTTCCCCGATCTGGAGTTCATCGATATGGGCAGCGGGTTCAAGGTTCCGTACAAGCCGGACGACATCGAGACGGATGTGGAGGAACTTGGCGATCGTCTGGCCGAGCGGATGGAGCGCTTCAACAGCGAGCGGGAGAAACCGGTGGAGTTGTGGTTCGAGCCGGGGAAATTCCTCGTGAGCGAGGCCGGTGCGCTGCTGGCCCGTGTGGAACAGGTGAAGCACACCACGGCCACGGTATTCGCCGGTCTGGACACCGGCTTGAACCACTTGATCCGCCCCATGCTGTATGGTTCGTACCACCGCATCATGAACGTGACCAGGCCTTCGGGCAAGCCACGCATCTATACCGTGGTGGGCAACATCTGCGAGACGGACACCTTCGCCGTGGACCGCAAGATCCCCGAATTGCAGGAGGGCGACCTGGTCGCGTTGCTCAACGCCGGCGCCTACGGATGGAGCATGTCGAGCAATTACAACTCACGGCTCCGGCCGCCCGAGGTACTTGTACACAAGGGGCGGGCGCACGTGATCCGCGAGCGCGAAACGATGGAGGACCTGCTGCGCCACCAGCCCGGGTTCGACCCCGCCTGAGCAGCGAACGCCCGATACTGCGCATCTTGGGGACATGCGCGCAGTTTCGTTGCCAGCCTTGTTGTTCGTCGTGTCAACCGCGGCCCAGCCGCTCGTACCCACGCAATCGTGCGTGCTGGACAGCATATTGAACGAGGCCAGCGGCCTGCTCATGGTGGAGGGTCAGCTCTGGACCGTGCTCGATAGCGGGAACCCCCATGCCATCTTCCGTGTCGACCCGGCCACTGGAGCGGTTACGCGTACGCTCACCGTGGAGAACGCGGTGAACAACGACTGGGAGGACCTGGCCATGGACGACGAGTGGCTGTACATCGGTGACTTCGGCAACAACGGCGGTGACCGCACCGATCTGCGTGTGTATCGTGTATCGCTCTCCGCCGTTATGGATGATGGGGTGACCGACGTGTCCGCGGACAGCATCCTGTTCGCCTATCCCGATCAGGTGGATTTCACCACGGCGTACGATGCGAACAACTGGGATTGTGAGGCCTTCGTTGCCCGGAACGACAGCCTGTTCCTGTTCAGCAAGAACTGGCTCACGAGCGATTGCTACCTGTACGCGATGTCCGCCGAGCCGGGAGTACGGGAGGCGATCCGCCGCGATACGCTTCCATCCGAAGGACTGGTCACCGGGGCCTCGCTCGATCCATCCGATGGGGCCATCGCGTTGATCGGTCACACCACGGGTTACGCGACCTTCACTTGGCGCTTGGACGGGTATCCGACGAACGACCTGTTCCAAGGCATCAACGAACGGCATGCGGTCACGGCCATTCCGATGCAAGCGGAGGGCATCGTGTGGAGCGCACCGGATTCCGTGCTGTTCTGCTCGGAAGCTTCCGATCCGCTGCCGTCGCGGTTGTGGCGCATGGAACTTCCTGCGGTCAGCGCGGTGTTGCCGCGCACAGGTGATCCTGTACCGCGTGTATTCCCGTCGCCAGCTTCGGACCTCTTGATGATCGACTGCCCCCGCGCCCTCTACGTGGAGCTGTATGACTTGTCCGGTCGTATCGTGCTGCGTTCGGGCATCTTCCCGGGCATCACCACATTCGACGTGAGCCACCTGCCCGCCGGGCGGTATTTCCTGCGCTCAAATGGTTCACCAGTGCCCTTGGCCGTGATGATCGCCCGTTGACGGTTCAGCGGGCGAAACGCAGGGCCCTGGCACCGATCCGTGCGAGATAGACCCCGTGCGGCAACTCTGGCAACAGAAGGGTCGAGGTCGTGAAGGGCGCTTGGTACACCGTGCGGCCCGCAGCATCCAGTACAGTCGTGTTGAGCAACTCAGGAGAGGGCATCCTGTGCAAGGCACCTTCGGCGTACCAGAGCTTGTCCTGATCCTCCTGTTCATCAACCCCCGCGAAAGGTCCCCAGATGGAGAACACCCATTGGGGCTGGTCGATGTACGGGTTGCGGTTGTGCTGGATGGCGAAGATGTCGTTGTTGCGTTCGATCTCCTTGGGGCTTACGGGATCGTCCGTATGCCACTGCAGCAACAGGTTCTCGGCCCAGATGCTGAGGTCACCGCCCGCGACCATGTCGCACGACCATTGATCCACCACGTTCATATAGCGCGTCATCATATAGAAGTACGTGCGGGCCAGATCGCCCTTGTATGCGTCGATGGGCTCGCAGACATCGCCTGAATAGCCCGGGGTGCTGCTGGGGCCGGTCTTCGTTCCGTTATCGCTGGTGAACTCAGGGTTGTTCACCTCGCCGTATGGCAGGTTGCCCCGTTTCTGGTTCACCCACGCGTCCGTCGGGTAGATGTGGAACAGGTCGCTGTTCATCGGGGGGGCATCGTTGAACCAGCTCTGCGGGAAGCTGTGCTCGCGGTTGTAACACACCCCTTCGTCGCCCGGTGAGGTGCTGCACTGGTCCGACCCGAACTGGTAGAGGTAGGGTTCAGTCTGGTCCGGCCGGTCGCTGTAGATATCCCACACCTGCGAGCTGTTGTCGTCGCGCTCGTCTGTCGAAGTGAAATCTCCCCACAGTTCGGAGTAGGCATGCACCGTGTGCGGGCTGATGATGTCGTAGAGCGTGGCTTTGAGCGCCGGTCCGCTGAGCAAGTAGGTGGCATCATAGTACCCCGGCGGGGGTTGGCCCACAGCGGTGGTCGCCGCAGCGACCAGGAGGACGGTCAGGAGATCGCGCATCACTTTACGCTTACGGGCAGGTTATTCTGTTTCCATCCGTTGAAACCGACCTCAAGGTCCACCACATCGGTGTACCCGACCCCCTTGAGCGCGTTCATCGCCTCTTCGCTTCGACCCCCGGCGGCGCAATAGAGCAAGATGGGTTTGGACTTGTCCAAGGTTTTGGCCCGCTCCAGAAAGCCGTCCTCCAGCCAGTCGTTGTTCACGGCACCGGCGATGTGGCCCTTGGCGAACTCCGCCGGGGTGCGCACATCCACGAGCTGCACATCCTTCTCCGCAAGGCGTGCCTTGAAGGACCGCGCATCCAGCCGGCTCTCCTGCGCCCTTGCCAGGCGGGGAAGCAGAAGCAGAGTGGTGAGGAACAGGACGGTCAGAAGACGCATGGCACGGAGGTTGGAAGCGCAAAGATCGTGATGACGGGCACGCGCTCCTCGGAAGCTTCGTCAGTTAAAGCATCCAAAGGGCGTGGTGGGTTCGTCATCAAACCGCAACTTCGCACTCCCCAACAAACCACAGACATGAAGACCCTCGCTCGTATCGCCGCCTTCAGCGGCACATTGCTCATCGGCGGTCTGGCGTTCGGCCAGGACAAACCCGCCCCGGCCGCCACTCCGGAGCCGGCCAAGGAAACGGTCGCTCCCGCCGCCGCCCCGGCTGCTCCCGTGAAGCCCCGTGTGCATGACGGATGGCGCGGCATCCCACTGGGGATGATCGTAAAGCAGGTGGGCCTCACGCCCGAGCAGACCCAGAAGGGCAAGGAACTCAACGCGAAATACATGAAGGACTACCAGGCGCTGGATGCCAACATGCCGTTGGAAGAACGCAAGGTGAAGGTGAAGGAGATGATGGATGCCCGTGAAGTGGAGGTGAAGGCCATGCTCACGCCCGAGCAACTGGAGAAGTACAAGAACATGCGCGCTCCGAACGGCGACATGCACGGACAGCGCACGACGGCGAATCCGAAGATGGAGGGCAAGCCCGGCACGGTCAAGGAGACCGCGCCCGTGCAAGAGAAGAAGTAAGCGCCCTAAGGGTGAAAATGACGAAGGTCCCGGCAACTTGCCGGGACCTTCGTCTTGTAAGAGGGGCGCTCAGACCATCCGGTCGCGTGGAGCAAACGCGAGGGAAGGACCCGAAGGTCAGGTGTCTTTGCGCCCCAGATCGTCAAAATCCACGTCGTTGAAGCCGCTGCCGCGGTTGTCGGACGGCTGATCGTTGTCCGGGGTCATGGGCTCATGACGTTGCTGAGGGGCCTCTTGGATGTATTCACCGCTGTTGCGCAGGCGATCGATCTCTGAAAAGGCGTCCTGCAACCCGTCCATGAACTTGTCGAAGTCCTCCTTGTAGAGGAAGATCTTGTGTTTCTCGTAGCTCGCCGAGCCGTCCTCGTGCGTGTGCTTCTTGCTCTCCGTGATCGTGAGGAAGAGGTCCCGCCCACGCGTGCTCTTCACATCGAAGAAGTACGTGCGTTTGCCCGCGCGCACCGCTTTCGAGTACACATCCTCTCTGTCTTCCGCCATCGGTCCGGTCGGGTCCTGTTAGCGTAGGGCCTATCCAAAGGTAAAAGGGGCTTCGGGTTGTGCAAATCGGGGAGAAGGGCGTGTGGAAAGCCGGTTGGTCCGCGCCGGTCGCTGCCTTACACCCGCCAAACCAAGCCGCAGAAGCCATTCATGCCGCCGAACGTCGTCTCACGAACCTACGCCCCGGCCTGCTCCTCCAACAACTGCTCCTCGTACAGCTTGGCGTACAGCCCGCCCAGTGCCAGCAATTCTGAGTGCGTGCCCTGTTCGGCGATGCGTCCCTGCTCCAATACGAGGATGCTGTCCGCTCGCTGCACCGCGCTGATGCGGTGGCTGATGATGACGGTGGTGCGGCCCTCCATCACCTTGTCCAAGGCCTTCAGGATCGCGGCCTCCGTGGCGGTGTCCACGGCGCTCAGCGGGTCATCGAAAACGAGGATGCGTGGTTCGCGCACCACGGCGCGGGCGATGCTCACGCGTTGCTTCTGGCCGCCGCTCAAGGTGATGCCACGCTCGCCCAGCAAGGTATCGTAGCCGTTGGCGAAGTCCACGATACTCTCATGCACATGAGCGACCATGGCGGCGTCCTGGATGCGGCGCATCTCTTCCGTCGGCTTGTCCAGGCTGAAGCCGATGTTGCTGGTGATGGTGTCGCTGAAGAGGAAGACGTCCTGCGGCACATAGCCCAACCGTTTGCGCAGGGAGGTGAGGTCGTACTTCGCGATGGGCACGCCGTCGATGAGTACGCGTCCGGTGCCGGCATCATGCAGGCGGCCGATGAGTTCGGCGATGGTCGTCTTGCCACAGCCTGTGTGCCCCGTGATGGCCAGCGTATGCCCGGCCGCGACATGGAAGCTCACATCCCTCAGCGCCTCGATGCCGGTTTCCGGATAGGTGAAAGAGACGTGCTCGAAGGTGATGTCGCCACGGATGCCTTCCGCCGCTGCAGCGCCCGGAACGACCACTGGCGCGATGTGGAGGAACTCGTTGATGCGGGTCATGCTGGCTGCGGCCTGCTGCACTTGCGAGGTGATCCAACCCAGGCTGGCGAAAGGCCAGGTGAGTTTGTTCACATAGATGACGAACTCGGCGATGTTGCCCACGGTGACGCTCTTTTCGCCGTTGATGAGCATCAGGCCGCCCATGAATATGACGAGCACCGTGCTCAGGCCGATCAGTACCATGATGGCCGGCATGAAGATGGAATCCACCTGCGCCTGGGCCAGGCTGCGCTTGCGGTAGATGTTCGCCGCATTGCGGAAGCGCGCGGTCGTGAGCTTCTCCTTCGCGTAGGCCTTGATCACTCGGATGCCGCTGAAGCTCTCCTGCGCCAGCGTGCTCAGTTCGCTCTGTTGCGCCTGTACGGCCAGGCTGCGCTTGTTCATCACATCGCTCACGTAGTAGATGGCG
>JAGODO010000205.1 GCA_017998165.1 Flavobacteriales bacterium
GTAGAATACCCGAAGGTGAACGAGGCGATGACCCAGAACCCTGCCAAGGTCCTCGAAGCCAAGCTCGCCGCCGCACTCGGTACCGTACTGATGAACGCTGATGGACTCACTTACTCCGAAGGCCCCACGTTCGGCGCCAGCGGACCCGCCAGCAGCAACGCCGTGGCCTTCGTGCTGAGGATCGACAAGCGCTGAGCGGACCGTTCCACGTGAAGCCCGATCGGTCCTGACCGGTCGGGCTTCGTCGCTCATATCGGGAAGGCAACCCTTTCCCGTTCCCGCGTTAGCTTGCTGACGCTTTCGACCTCGGAACGATCATGCTGCGCAACATCACCACTTTCCTGGTGTCTTTGAGGTTCTCGTCCTCGGTGCTCGCTCAGTCTCCGGGCAGCAATGACGCAACATTCAATGCCAGTGATCTTGGGAACGGCATGGGCGACGGATGCGGTGTTCTGGCCACCTCTGTTTCGCGGCAACCTGATGGTAAGATCCTGGTGACCGGCACCACGAACATCTCGGAGACCTTTCCCTTGGTGCCGTATGGGTTCGCGCGATACAATGCGGATGGATCGAAAGATCCGACCTGGACCCCACTAGCTAACTTCTCCGGCATCGCCATAACCGTAACCCAGCCGGATGGCAAGGTGCTCTTTGGAGGTCAGAACCTGGGAAGTTCAGGCATCTATCGTTTGACGAGTACGGGCGCTTCCGATGGCACCTTTACTCCACCCACGCTCCCCGGCGCAGTAAAGGACGTGATCGTCCTTTCCACCGGTAAGATCCTGGTGGCGGGCACGTTCACTTCGGTGGGAGGTGTGACCACCCGCAAATACCTCACCCGCTTGAACAGCAACGGCACGGTCGATGCGACGTTCAGCATCACACTGGATGGCGCAGTACAACGGATCGCTGTTCAGACGAACGGATCCATTGTGCTCGCAGGCTCCTTCAATACGGTGAACGGGAGTGCGCGCACACATCTGGCGCGCGTAACGTCCAATGGCGCGCTCGATGCTTCGTTCGACCCGGGCGCGAACATCCCATTCACCGTTGCGGACATGCTTCTGATGGCCGATGGTAGCATCATGGTGGCCGGTGCCCAAGCCTCCACCCCCTCCCTCGTGCGCATCACCTCGACAGGCGCGATCGACGCCGGCTTCAACTGCAGCCTGCCCAACGGGCAAGCCGTGACCGATATGGGCCAGTTGAGCGACGGCCGGCTCGTGATCATAGGCACCTTCACGACGGTGAACGGAACAGCGCGCGTGCGGATCGCCCGCCTGACGACGAGCGGGTCGATCGATCCCACGTTCGATCCCGGGGGCGGATTCAACGCCACCCCCAGATCAATGGTCATGCAGCCCGATGGCAAGGCGGTGGTGATCGGTGATTTCACCCTTTTCCATGGCGTGATCGCCCGATGGATGGCCCGTGTTGGTACCGACGGTGCCGACGATGCATCGTACGATCCGGCCTCTGGGGTCTATGTCGGCGTGAATGCCCTGGCCGTACAGCCCGATGGCCGGATCCTGCTGGGCGGAACCATTTCCTCCTACTTCGGGAGCGGGCAACAGCAATTGGTGCGCACGTTCGCTGACGGGTCCCAGGACACCGGATTCAACCCGTCCTTCACCGGATATCCTTACCAAGGATTGATAGTCGGCTCACTCGCTGTGAACAGGTTGATCATCCAACCCGATGGAAAGATCCTCGTAGCCGGATCATTCGGGGTCTGCAACGGCGTTGCGCGTGTAAGCATCGCCCGCATCAACACGGACGGAACACTGGACCCCACCTTCGATCCGGGCACCACGTTCGACCGAGAGATCACCGACCTGGCGCTGCTGCCGGATGGCGATGTGCTCGCGGCCACCTCCAACGCTTCCAACTCCAACAAACGGATGGTCCGGCTCAATGCGGACGGCAGCGTTGACGCTACGCTGAATACGGCCGACAGCCAACCTGTGTCCGGCATCGGATGGAGGATCGTTCCGCTGCCTATGGGACGAACCCTGATCGGCGGATACCTCACCTCGTATGGCGGCCAACCGTGCGGCCCCGTTATCCGCTTGACCGAGTACGGCACGTTGGATCCCGGTTTCACCACTCAAGGCGCCTTCGTGAATGCAAGCGGGACGGTCACCGTGCGGGAGCTGGCCGTGCAAGGCGATGGCCGCATCCTGGTCTGTGGCCAGTTCACGAGCGTGCAAGGCGCACCGCGCGCGGGTCTTGCACGGTTGATGCCCGATGGATCCCTGGACCCGACCTTCGTTCCGGCGGTGTCCGCCTCGCCCTGGTCCTTCAACATGGTCTTGCGACCTGACGGCAAGCTCATCGTCGCGGGCCGTTTCCTGTTGAACAATGACGGTTCGTTGGATGCCTCTTGGAACAGCGGTTCGGGTTACGACAACAGCGTGCTTGCCGCCACCCTGCAGCCCGACGGTGACCTGCTCTTGGGCGGAACCTTCACCAACTACAACGGCACCGGCCGCAACCGCATCGCACGGATCAATGGGCATCCGATGGTGCAGATGCCGCTGTCCATTCGGGCGTTGTTGGAAGGTCCGTTCGACCCCGGCACGGAACTCATGCACGACAGCCTGCGCGTGCGGGGCTTCATACCGCTCGCGGAACCCTTCGCATCCCTGGGCTTCACGCGGATGAACGAAACCACTCCTCTGCCCTTGGGTGCGGGTGCTTTAAGCGCGGATGTCCTGTTGTCGAATTCCGTGGTCGACTGGGCATTGGTGGAATTGCGCAGTGCTACACAACCCGCGCTTATTCTGCAGACGCGCACCGGGCTGATCCAGCGGGACGGGGATATCGTGGCGATCGACGGTACCTCTCCGCTCGCCTTCAACAACGTGGCGGGCAGCTACCATGTGGCCGTTCGGCACCGCGATCATTTCGGCGTTATGACGGCCGCCCCCGTCGCTCTTTCTTCATCGAACTCGCCGATCGACTTCTCCCTTCCCTCGACTCCCACCTTTGGAACTGAGGCGCAAAAGACCCTCGGTGCGCGAACAGCACTGTGGGCGGGCAATGTTTCCGTCGATGCCATGCTGATGTACACCGGCTCCGCGAACGACCGCGATCCCATTCTGCTGAAGGTCGGTAGCACCACGCCCAATAACACCGCAAGCGGCTATTTCACCGAGGACGTGAACATGGATGGCACCGTGAAGTACACCGGAGCCAGCAACGACCGGGATCCGATCCTGGTGAACGTGGGCAGTACCACGCCTAACCAAGTTCGGCAGCAGCAGCTTCCCTGAAGATCGCGAAGGTCGATCCTTGTTGACCGGTCAGGCAGCCCGGCCGTTTCATGCGTTGGAAGGCGATCGGTAGCTTTCGTCCACTTTCACCAACCCAACCACCCATGAGAACCGCATTCTGGTCCTTGCCCGCGCTCGCCCTGATGGCCGCGTGCGGCGCCCCGTCCAACCCCGAAGCCGACAAGATGATCGCCGACCACAAGGCCATGCTCGCGGCCGACAGCGCGGCGAAGGCCAGCGAAACGGCCTGCATCGGTTGCTTCGAGAAGATCTACGCGATGTTCTCCACCGGTGATGCGACCGGTATGGAGGATTGCATCGCGCAGGATTTCGTGGAACACTCCCCGCCGCCGCCGGGCATCACCACCACCGGCATGCAAGGTCTGAAGGACATGATCCCCATGATGCACACCGCCTACCCTGACATGAAGATGACCATTCTGTCCTCTGCGATGAACGGTGATATGGCCTACGTACACTACAACCAGAAAGGCACGAATTCCGGTGCCATGGGCCCGATGCCGGCCACCGGCAAAGCGATCGACATCAATGGGGTGGACATCATCCGGTGGAAGGATGGCAAGGCCGTTGAACACTGGGGATATTGGGATGAGACCACGATGATGCAGCAGCTCGGTCTGGCTCCTGCTCCCGGTGCGGAACCCAAGAAGTAGCGGAAAGGATCGAACCGACGACAAGCGGCGGGGCATGTCTCCGCCGCTCCGCTTTCATCTATACCGGTTCTCCGATGAGCTCGTGCTCCCGCGCCTCCGTGATACACACCTGCGCGAAGTCCCCGATGCGCAAGTGCCCGGCCGAGGTCGCGATCAGCACATCGTTGTCCACCTCGGGTGAATCGTGTTCGGTGCGCGCGTGGTAGAAGCCGCCTTCGGCCTTGTCGACCAGTACGACGCACTCCTTCCCTACTTTGGCCTGGTTCAGTTCGAAGCTGATGCCGCCCTGCACTTCCATCATTTCATTGGCACGCTCCTGCTTCACCTCGAAGGGCACGTCGTCCTCGAACGTGTGCGCGTGCGTGTCTTCTTCGTGGCTGTAAGTAAAGCAACCGAGGCGGTCGAAGCGCATCCGCTCGATCCAGCGCAGGCCGTCCTCGTGGTCCTCCTGCGTTTCACCGGGGAAGCCGGCGATCAACGTGGTGCGGATGGCGATGCCCGGTACGCGGTCGCGGATATCGCTCACCAGCCGTTCGGTCTTCTCCTGGGTGATACCGCGGCGCATACGGGTAAGCATGCGCGTGCTGCCGTGCTGTAGCGGCATATCGAGATACTTGCAGATGTTGTCCCGCTCGCGCATCACGTCCAACACTTCCATCGGGAAACCGGAAGGGAATGCATAGTGCAGGCGGATCCAGTCGATGCCTTCCACATCGCTCAGACGGGCGAGCAGATCGGCCAGGTTGCGCTTCTTGTAGATGTCCAACCCGTAGTAAGTAAGGTCTTGGGCGATCAGGATCAATTCCTTCGTCCCACCGGCGGCGAGCTTCTTCGCGTTCTCCACCAACTGCTCCATCGGCGTGCTCACATGCTTGCCGCGCATGAGCGGGATGGCACAGAACGAGCATTTGCGATCGCAACCCTCACTGATCTTGAAGTACGCGTAGTGTACCGGTGTCGTGAGCAACCGCTCCCCGACCAGTTCGTGCTTGTAGTCGGCCTTCAGTGTCTTCAGTAGGCGCGGCAGGTCGCGCGTGCCGAACCAGGCATCCACTTGCGGGATCTCCGCCTTCAACTCCGGTCCGTACCGCTGGCTGAGACAACCCGTGACGTAGACCTTTTCCACCAAGCCCTTGTCCTTGGCCTTCGCGTAGCTCAGGATGGTGTCGATGCTCTCCTGCTTGGCGTTCTCGATGAAGCCGCAGGTGTTGATCACCACCACGTTGTGCTCGCCACTGCTGCTCTCGTGGTCCACGCTGATGCCATTGGCCTTCAACTGGGCCATCATCACCTCACTGTCGAAGGTATTCTTCGAGCAGCCGAGCGTGACGACGTTCACCTTGGTGGGCTTGAGCGTGCGTGCTTTCATGGTTCAGGCCTTGAAGAGCGCCTCCACGAAGGCCTCTTTGTTGAAGACCTGCAGGTGGCCCATGCCTTCGCCGACGCCGAGGTATTTGATGGGTACTTGGAACTGATCGCTGATGCCGATGGCCACGCCGCCCTTGGCCGTGCCGTCCAGCTTGGTGAGCGCGAGCGCCGTCACCTCCGTGGCCTTCGTGAACTGGCGGGCCTGTTCAATGGCATTCTGCCCCGTGGATGCGTCCAACACCAGGATAACCTCATGCGGCGCGTCAGGAATGACCTTGCGCATCACCTGCTTCACCTTGGTGAGTTCGTTCATCAGGTTGATCTTGTTGTGCAGGCGGCCAGCGGTATCAATGATCACGACGTCAGCGCCTTTGGCCTTCGCACTTTCCACGCTGTCGTATGCCACCGCCGCTGGATCGGCCCCCATGCCCTGCGACACGATCGGAACACCGGCGCGCTGGCTCCAGATGGTCAGCTGGTCCACCGCCGCTGCACGGAAGGTGTCCGCCGCGCCCAGCAATACACTGTTGCCGGCCTCCTTGTAGGCATTGGCCAGCTTCCCGATCGTGGTGGTCTTCCCCACACCGTTCACACCCACCACCATGATGACGTGCGGCTTGTTCGCGGGTTTGAAGGCCGTCGCCGGATCAGGACCATCCTTCATCAGGGAGGCGATCTCCGTGCGCAGGATGCCGTTCAGTTCGGCCGTGCTGACGTACTTGTCCCGGGCCACACGCTTCTGGATGTGGTCGATGATCTTCAATGTGGTCTCCACGCCCACATCGCTCTGCACCAGGGTCTCCTCCAACTGATCGAGCACCTCGTCATCCACGGTGCTCTTGCCGGCGATGGCGCGGGTTAGCTTGCCCAGAAAGCTGGTGCGCGAGCGGTCAAGGCCCTTGTCGAGGTCTTCCTTCTTCTCCTTGCTGAACAGACCGAAAAAAGCCATGCTGGTCTATGGAATGCGAAGGGCTCCCCGCGACCGGGAAGCCCTTCCAATGCGGGAGTTGGCGATCACTTCTTGCCGGCGAGTGCCTTGTCGGCGTCCTCTTGGGCCATGATCTGCTCTGAGAACATGTATCCACCGGTGCGGTCGTTCTTCACCATGCGGATCACTTTGACGAACACCTTGGCGTCCGCCTTTTTCAGGGTTGCGACTACCTTCTTGGCCA
>JAGODO010000206.1 GCA_017998165.1 Flavobacteriales bacterium
CATTGAAGCCATCCCACATGTACCGCGGCGTGCCGGCGATGTTCTCGCCTTTGCCGGAGGCCTGATCGTAAGTGGCCGTCACGTACAGGTCGCGCAGGTTCGAGCCCGACCCCGCGATGTCCTGATAGCCCGCCCGGAAACCACGGCCGTTCGCGCTGATGCTGTATCCATTGAAATCGAACTGGCCCGCCACATCGAAGGCGATGATGCCACCACCACGGCCATTCCATGGCGGACAGGTCAGGTTGCTCGTTAGCGTAAGGTTGCTGAACTGCGGGACCCGGACCACCTGGAAGCGCTTCTGGGTCAGGGTGCTCGTTCCGTCCCGGTTCGCATAGGCGTACACCGTGCCGGACCCGCTACCCCCGCCACGGAAGGTGAGCGTTCCGCCGGTGAGCGGTACGGCGTTCGTGGCCACCAGGAACTCGTAGCGCCCGGTGTTGTTCAAGGCCGTGTATCCCGTTCCCCCCAGACCGTCCGGACCGGCGGTGGCATTGGACGAACCATAGAGGTTCGAATTGGTGATGTCGATGTCGGCATCCTGCACCTGATAGATCAGCAGGAGGTCACCGGCGGCGATGGGGATCGTGCCGAAGTTGTTGCCGAACGCATCCGCTGCGGGGACGGCGGCCAGGGCAGCCGAGGTCGAGCCCGTCGCGAGCGTGATCGTACCGGACGCCGGGAAATAGGTGTTGATGGTCTGTGCGACGTTCACCGGCCCGTCGAAACCCGGCGTTCCGCAAACAGCCACTTGGCCCATGCCGGTGGTAAGGACCAGAACGCCGCTAAGGGCCGACAGTACACGTCGCATCATAGGATTCTCATTCACGGTCACGCCCCGGCCCACCAGGACAACGGCCAAGCGGCCGGAAAATGGCCCGCTTCCGCAGGAGCCAAAGTTCAACCGGCCCTTACCGGGCGGTCTTTGATCGGATCATGCTGATGTACACATTCTTGTACACGATCATGCCGGGTCCAAAAAGAGGAAAGGCGGCCCGGAACGGACCGCCTTCCTCACTGAACGGGAAGCGCTCAGGGGATCTGTTCCACCTTGACGTTCGAAGGGGCCGTGCTGCCCACGTTCAACAGGATCGGGTCGCGGTCGTTCGCGGATCCGGTGTATTTCACCGTGCCATCCAGGTTCGTGTCCTCCACGTAGTACCCGAGCGCCGTGTTGTTGGGCGTGGTGCTTCCTACACGGACGAGGATGGGATCGCGATCATTCCCTGAGCCGGTGTATTTGATGAAGCCATCGCCGTTCACATTGCCCAACCACATCACTTCCGTCGTGCCTACGGTCTTCCGCGCTCCGGTCCCGTAAGTCGCCGTGGCCGAGGTGGTGAAGTCGACGAGCGTGCCCGGATCCCGCAGGAGGTAAGAGGTGAAGCTCATGATGCCGAAGTGGTTGCGGTGCTTCACCGCCACGTAATAGTTGCCTGCGGCCACCCCCGGGAAGGTGATGGTCTGCTCGCCCGTCGGCTGCATCAGGTTGCCGGAGCGCTGCACCAGCACCGCCCGCGTAGCGACGATGGTCGACGGGGTCGCGCTGTTGCGCAACTCCACCTTCGCCCAATCCACCGGAGTTGAAAGTCCGGTGAACGCTTTCACCGATGGGTTGATCGTTTCGCCCAGTCCGAAGGGGTCGGTGTTCGGCAGCAGGTTGTTGGTGTTCAGGTCGCTCTTCATCACGGTGCCATCGAATGGCCCTTCGAGCACCGCGCGCACGTTCACGCGGGCGTTCAGGTCGTCGTGATCGAACACGCCGTCCGAGTCGGCATCAACACCCATACGGATACGCGTCTGGGGCACGACGAGCGTCCAGCTGAGCGGCCCGCCGCTGCCCTGGGCCGAGGTGAGCAGTTGCGCATGCGTCACCGTTTGCCCGCTGATGTCGCTCTGGTAGCTGTCGCCGCCCAGGTAGTAGAAGCCGCGCTGTTCACCGCCATACCGTCCCTTCACGATCATGCCGTACTCGTTGCTGCGCGTATCGGCCAGGTCTTTCATCGTGGCCAGCGCGGTGGTGCTGCCGATGCTCGCCCCGTTGAACGTCTGCCGCAGGCCGACACCGGGCAACGCGTCATTGACCACGTTGGTGGAGAACGGGAAGTTGGCGGTGTTGAAACACTGTGAGCAGTTCGCCGGGTCGATGCCACCCGACCAGGAAAGCAGCTCCGCTTGATAGTCACCCAAGTAGGTGGTGACCCCGGTCTGGTTGAACCAGGTTTCCATGACACCATCGCTCAGCATGCCGAAGCCGCACGTGCTTTCCGTGCTGTTGTAGTAGAATCCGTTCTTCCGGTATGTGCTGCGCAGGTCAGCCGCCATGTTGCGGTTGTTCACGAAACCCGTGGTGTTGGCCGCGATGCCACCGGCCACCTGGCCGTTCCCTGCCAGATCCCCACGACCTGTCTGCGCGTTATGGCAAGGCACACAATTCACGTTCACCGCAACGAAAAGAGGTACGGATGATTGGATGGTCTGGAACGTCGTTCCGCTCCCTCGGACACGGTTCGGGTTGAGGCGTGCTGTCGGTGACTGTTGCCCCGGATTGCTCGTCTTGTAAGTCCGGTAAGGATTGGGCACATACCAGGTGGCTGCGAGAAAATCCGAGAATTCCTGCATCTCGTTCGCGGGTTTCGGCGCCGAAAGTCCTTGCAGGTTCTGGAAAGCCCCGGCGAAATCCCCGAAGCCGTCCTTGTCACCGCGCCAGTGCAGGTTGCCGCGGCCGCGGCCGATGATGTCGATGAGGAATTGCGTGGTCTTCACACCCTTCATCGGATGGAAGTTCTTGCCATCCACTGCGGTCATCGTCCCGCTGGGATCGCCGAGATCCCAGCCCAGGCGGTCCCAACGCGCATCCACGTGGCAGCTCGCGCAGGCGATGTGCCCGTTGCCGCTGCCGAGGTGCGTGTTGTACAGGTGCTTCCTGCCCGCCTTGATCACCTGGGGTGTCGGATCGAAGAAGTTCGCGCGCCCGATCTCGCGGTCGGCGACGATGTCGAGCGTGCTTACCGTTCCCTCGAACTTGTTCAGCACGTATCCCCGGCTCCGTGTTTCGTCCAGCACCAAGCCCGTTGGCCCTTCGCCCACGTCGATGGGTGAACCGATGCGCGCTCCACTGGCGTTGATCATCACCACGTTGTTCGAACCCATGCCCGTGATGTAGGCCTTGCTGCCATCGTTCTTCCAAACGATCGCGCGAGGGTCGCCAACGCTCAGGTTGCGTTGGGCTGCCGGCAGTGAAGCGTTCGCATAGTTGATATGCCCGTTCAGGTCGGTGATGGTGTTCGATCCTCCCACTGTGGTGAACCGGGACATGTTCACACGGAGGAACTTGCCGTTGAGGTTCGGCTCGAAGCGGATCTCGTTCGTGGCGTCCGTACCCACGATGGTCACTTCGCCACTGGGCCGCACGGACATCGCCATGAGGATGTTGCCCAAGCGAGCTTGGTAGCTCAATGCGAGCGAGTTCGCGTTCAGCACCGCCACGTCGCGGTCCGGCATATCCCAACCTGCGACACGCACGCCGGCACCGCCGCTCACGATGTTCGTCCAGTTGTGGTTGTTATCGTCGAACCACTGGCCAGCGGCATTCTTGCGCACGATGAGGCTGTTGCTTTCCGTGCTCGCGGGGTTGCTCAGGTTCAACGGTGGGGTGAATCCCGTGCCTGCATTCGGTACAGGAACGATGCCTCCATATGGACCTGTTGCCCGGGTGACGTCATTGTTCGTCGTGGTACAACCTCCCTGTGGCGAGCACACGCCCGCGGCCATGAAGTTGTTGCCGTTCAATACAGTGGTCGCGTTCCCGCTCTCGAAGAAGGCACAATACACCGTGCTGCCGTCCGGGCTCACGGCCAGCGCGCGCGGTTGCTCTCCTTTCAGCAATACTTCCGTCGGCGCGGTAGCCAGGTTCGCCAGGTCGAACACTTGGATGCTCTCGCGTTGTGCACAGGAAACGAACGCTTTCACCGGAGACCCCGCGAACACCACATCGGCCGGTTCATCCTCGGTGGCCAGGCTCCGCACCACGCGGTTGGTCGTGAGGTCAACGATGCTGATCTCATCGCTCACCTGGTCCACCACCCAGGCTTCCGTGTTGCTCCGCACCCGCACCGTTACCGGATCGAGGCCCACGGGGATGCTCGCCGTGTTCAGCAGCATCGCGCCGCCGAGCTGGAACACTTCCAAGGTGTTGTTCGCCGTGTTCACGGCCAGCAGCTTCGTGCCATCGGGGGTCATGTCCAAGGGATGGACGTGGGCGCTCTCGAAGTTGGCGAACGTGCTGGTCGGCACGGCGGACCCGGCGTTCGGCAACTCGAACGGTTGGAAAGCGAGGAACGCCGTACCCGCACCGATGAGGGCAAGGACGGAAAGCGACTTCTTGTTCCGGGTAATGAGCGACATGGCGGAGCAGGTTAGGTGAGCGGGCGAACGCGCCTCCTTTCGGCTGGGGAATTTACGGAACCTCCATGGCCCGGCCATGGGATCGGTCGAAACAGAAGTCGGCGATCAGATGACGCCCAACACTTTCCCCACGTTGCCGAAGGCGGCCAAGGCCTTGTCGATGTGCGCTTCGGTGTGCGCGGCGCTCAGTTGCACGCGGATCCGTGCGGTGTCTTTCGGCACCACCGGGAAGAAGAAACCGATCACGTAGATGCCTTCGTCGAGGAGCTTGTCCGCCATCACCTGGCTGAGCTTGGCGTCACCGAGCATCACCGGAACGATGGCGCTGCGGTCACCACGGGTCTTGAAGCCGAGCTGTTCGATGCCGGTCTTGAAGCGCGCCACGTTCGCTTCGAGCTTGTCGCGCAGGGCGGTGCTCTTCGTGAGCAGGTCGATCACAGCGATGCTCGCACCGACGATGGCCGGGGTGAGCGAGTTGCTGAAGAGATAAGGACGCGAACGCTGACGCAGCATCTCGATGATCTCCTTGCGGCCGGTGGTGTAGCCGCCCATCGCCCCGCCCAGTGCTTTGCCGAGCGTTCCCGTGATGATGTCCACGCGGCCGGTCACGCCGCAGGCTTCCACACTGCCCCGGCCGGTCTTGCCGATGAAGCCCGCCGCATGGCATTCGTCCACCATCACGAGCGCCTCGTACTTGTCCGCAAGGTCGCAAACACCCTTCAGATCGGCCACGATACCATCCATGCTGAACACGCCGTCGGTGACGATGATGACGTGCCGCGCCCCGTCCTTCCGCGCGGTCTTCAACTGGAGCTCAAGGTCCGCCATGTCGTTGTTGGCGTAGCGGTAGCGCATCGCCTTGCACAAGCGCACGCCGTCGATGATGCTCGCGTGGTTCAGCGAATCGCTCACGATGGCATCAGCCTCCGCGAAGAGCGGCTCGAACACCCCGCCGTTCGCGTCGAAGCACGCCGCGTACAGAATGGTGTCCTCCGTTCCATGGAAGTCCGCGAGCTTCTGCTCCAGCTCCTTGTGGATGTCCTGCGTACCGCAGATGAAACGCACGCTGCTCATGCCGTAGCCGTGCGAGTCGAGCGTCTTGTGGGCGGCGGCGATGACATCGGGGTGCGAGGAGAGGCCCAGGTAGTTGTTCGCACAGAAGTTCAGGACGGTCTTGCCGTTCACCGTGATCTCCGCGCCCTGCTCACTGGTGATGATGCGCTCGCGCTTGAAGAGGCCGGCTTCACGGATGGAGTCGAGCTCGGTCTGGATGTGCTGTAGGAACGAAGTGGCGGTCGTGGTGCTCATCGATCGGCAGAATGTGACCGCGAACCTACCAAGAGCGGGGCTTCCCTGCCCCATGGATCATCCTGTCCGTATCACGAGCCGCTCGTCACCACCTTCACCGTGCACTGCGTCAGCGGGGCGAATTCTCGTGGAAGAACCGCACGACATCCCCGTCATCCGTGCGCAGGATGTACATGCCTGCGCGGAAGCCGTCCATGCGGAATTCCTTGACCTGACCGAACCCGGCCACACATTGACCGAGCGCATCCTGGATCGTTCCGGAACAGGTCCGGTTCATGCCATAAGCACCGGTGCCCGGTCCTGGTATCACTCGCAACGGTCCGTTCACCGGAACACCAGGCTCATCGAACCCGATAGAAAGGGACACGCAAGCAGGACCAAGAACGGAATTGCCGTCGTAGATGGCACAAACCAACGCGCTCATGGGTCCACCCAGGTCGTAAGGGATGCCGAGGAATTCCCCGGTGCTTCCGATCCCCTCGATGAAGGTCAAGGGCCACGGGTTGCCCGGCGCATCGAAGTGCCATACCCTCCGGGGAATCCCTTGGTTGTCGATCACCGTGTCTATGGCCGACACGGACACGGGGTTATTGTACCAATATCGACGGATGAGCTTCCAAGTGGCGGGCACTGTCTCGCCCACACCTATCGCCGGGTCGAAGAGCACCTCCTCCGGCGGAAACTCCGTGCTGTGCATATAGGTGACCCCCTCGCTATCCGTGCGCAGGTAGCAATAGGCGTCATGATAGCTCTCGTCGACATAGTAGGTGC
>JAGODO010000207.1 GCA_017998165.1 Flavobacteriales bacterium
TACGATAGTGTTCGGACCGGGTCATCAAGCGCGGCAGCGTAACGAACAGTGCAAGCGGCAGGACGTACTTGACGATGCGGAAATGGAACTTCAGCTCCGGGGTGACCCCGATGGCATAACCCTGCGCCACGAGAAAAAGCACGTACACCAGCACCGCGATGCCCAGATGCCGAAAGAATAACGGTACCGGTGCGGCGGAAGAACGCCAGGCCTTCGCGATGGTGGCGATCACATAGAACTGTCCGATCTCCACGTCCGGCAGCCCTGGGATGATGGAGACGACCGCGTCGAAATTGTTGAAGAATCCGAGGAAGCCGTCCGAAACGACGAAGAAGAACGTCAACCAGACCGGCTCGTCCTTGTCGATGAGGTACGCGATGATGGCGCAGACATAGAAGATGGACGCGAAGGTCTTCGGCGCGAAGTAGGTCGCGGCGATCGCGGCCAGCAACAGGCCGCACAGCTTGGCGTACTTCAGTGCCATGCGGGGAACAGGCTGTCCATGAGACGCTGGATGACCAGTCGCGGAGCGTAGCGCTCAGCGGCCCGGCTGCGCATGCGTTCAACCACCGTGCGTCGCTCGGACTCCGCGTCGATCCAGTGGCGAGCCAGTTCCTCCGCCTCCCGGTAGTCGCGGATCACCGGAACACCGGTGTCGCCGAACTCATCCACGAAGTCCTTGCTGTACTCACAGAGCGGCAGGATCCCGGCACCGAGCGCATCGAACACACGCACATGGATGCCATGGAAGAGCGAGGGCACCTGCTCCACGGGCGCGAGTTTTCCGCAGTTGTACACCAGGTTGTTGAACGCGGCGTCGAAACGGTCGTGCTCCTTCACCCTCGTTGCGAGCGCGGGGAAATCGCCGTACCACCGCTCCATGCTTCCGCTGATGTACGCGCGCAGGTCCAGTGCGGCGAAGAGATTCAGGAAACGGGCGCGTTTGTAGCCCCAATTGGTCTTGCTGGAACTGCCGATGTAGACCAGGTCCGCCGCATGTTCGGCCCGCTGCACGGCGTTCGGCTCCAACGGATGATAGAGCGCCTCGTTCATGCCGAAGTGATCCACCACCACATTCCGCGCGCCCATCCGGGCGAGCTGCTCTTTCCACAGACTATCCGGCGTGATGGTGTGGTCCGACCCGAAGAGAATGGACAGATTATGGATGTTCGTCGGCGTGTAGAGCGGATTGTCGCCCAGGTAGAAGGCGATGCGCGCCGAGCGTTTGAAAGCGGTGATCGTCTCCGGCTGAACGAGCTGGTCGTTGTAGATGAAGACCAGGTCAGGCGTGTATTCACGGAAGATGCGGAGGTATTCCTCGTTCGTCCGCCGCACGTAGGGGTCTTCCCAGAGACGCCGCAATTTCCGGGGCAACGAGGTGTAGTTGTTGTAGCGGGCGTTGGTGCGGCTCCCGAAAAGATCCTGGTAGTCGACCAAGCGGACATCGATGCCCAAGGCCTCCATGCCAGCAGGAATGGACCGGATGAACGGATAGCGCGACGGAGCGAGCAACAAGCACTTCATGCCCGGAGGTTCCGGATGACACGGGCCGGATTGCCAGCGACCATGGTGTACGGTGCGACATGATCGCGAACGACGGCTCCGGCACCCACGACAGCCCCTTCACCGATGCGCAAGCGCGGCAGGATGATCGCGCCCGCATAGATGTCCGCGCAACGCTCCACGTGTACCAGCCCGGTGATGATGGCGCCGGGACCGACGGAAACACCGTCCTCCAGAACGCTCTCATGGTCGACGGAAGCGCGGGTGTTGATGATGCAACAACGACCGATGCGCGCTTCCACGCTCACCGCCGCTTGGGCGAAGACCATGCTGCCTTCTCCCACCTCTGCGCCGTTCGCGACGAACGCGGTGCGATGGACCGCAGTGACCGGCCGGAGACCTCTTGACTTGAGATCCTCATGAATGGACAGCCGCGCCTGACCATGTGTATGACCACTGCTCACGATGAAGCGCGGCCTCTCCCCCGTCCTGTTCGCCAACCAGGATCCCAGGTCGTCCTGCCCACCCAGGCACGGAACGCCTTTGTAGACTTCGTTCACGGTCGGATCGTTGTCGAAGTAGCCGATGATGCTGTGCGCATCCCCGAAGAGTTCGCACAGCACCTTGAAGTTACCGGTGCCACCCCAGATCACCAGCTCCTGGCTCATGGGCGGCAGCCGTTCATGATCTCCTGCACAACGTAGCGCACCTCATCCATGGTGAGGTCAGCGTGCAGGGGCAGCGTGATGAAGTGCTGATGTTCGCGCTCGACCCAAGGCGTTGTACCACCCCATGGAGCGAAAAGCGGCTGCATGCTCAACGGAGTATAATGGCAGCCGGTAGCGATGCCCTTCGATTTCAGGTGCAGCATCAACCTGTCGCGATGCTTCGCCCGGATGCCGAACATCTGGTAGCAGTAAGTCTCCGGTTCGAACGGCAGCAACAGCTGAACGCCGTCGACGTTCTTCACCCCGTCCATGTAGGTACGGATGAGCGCGGACCTGTGCGCGTTCATCGCCGGCAGCTTCTTCAATTGGGCGAGCCCGATGGAAGCGGCCAGGTCGTTCATATTGTACTTGTAGCCGAGCACATTGATCTCGTAGAACCAATGCATCGCGCTCTTGTCAGCGGCCGTGTAGCGCTGCGCGGTCTTCCAGTTGTCCTTGTCGATGCCCACCCAGCGCATGGCTTTCACATCCTTGAAAAGCTCCGGGTCGTTCGTCACCATCATGCCGCCATCGCCGGTGGTCATCAGCTTCTTCTCCTCGAAACTGAAGCAGCCGATGTGGCCCCATGTTCCGAGCATCTTCCCTTTGTACAGGCCACCCGCCGTATGGGCGCAATCCTCGATGACCTTTATCCCACGTTGATCCGCCCAGGACATCAGGCGTTCCATCGGCACGGGATGCCCGGCGTAGTGTACGGGCATCACTGCCACGCAGTCGGCCGTGTATTTGCGTTCAATATCGTCCAGATCCATCCCCAGCGTTTCGGGATCGCTGTCCACGAAAACCGGCACGAGGTGGTTGTACAGCACCGCCGTCGCCGTTGCCGCGAACGTGAGCGATGGGACCAACACCTTGCTGCCTTCAGGGAACCGGAACGCTGCGAGCGCCAAGTGCAGGGCGGCGGTGGCGGAGTTCACACCGATGGCCGTTCCTGCGCCGATGTACGATGCCCACTCCTGCTCGAAGCGCTCTACCATGGGTCCCAGTCCGATCCAGGACCGGTCGAAGGCCTGCCGGATCATCTCCAGTTCTTCCGCACCGACACTGGGCTTGAAAAGGCGGATGTTCATGCGTTCAGGCCGGTGGCAACGCCGCCCCGCCACTGGGCCAAAGTAGGGAGTTCACCATAGGGCGCTAGCCCGGAGACTAGAAGGTGAGCACGCTATCCCTCCATCCGGAACCCATGGCCACGACCTTACCATTCTTGTCGAGCACGACGAACTCACACCTTGAGGTCCACTGCTCCCCTTCCAAGTGGTCATTGACATAGGACCGCGACCACAGGAACTCCCCCCTACGGCTGCGGTACACCCATTCCTCATCCTTCTTCCCTTCACAATACTGGCCGAAGACGTTGGTCCTTGGAAAGCGACCAACCCCGTACTCGATCCATCCGCCGTCCAAGCACCCTTGCTCGTCAACGTTCGCCAGGGATCTGAGCACCTTCCACCACGAATACCTGCAGCGGTTGTAGTGTACCCCTTGGATGGTGGTATCACACGCGGAATAGCGCTTCAGCTGAGCAAGTGCCTCAGTGGAGCACAACAGCGCGAACAAGGCGACCAAGTGGGCCAGCCCGCTTCCGATCCTGTGTTCGCCTTTCATTGTCCTTGGGCACCGTTTCCTTCTCGAAAATATGCCGGACCTGTCGCCGGGCTGGCCCCCCATGCTTGATACAAGACGTGGCCCACACGCACGGGCAGCCCACATGCGTCTACTTTTGAGCAGCGATGTCCACCATTCAACCCCCGCCCTACGAGATCGACCTGGAGAAGGAGCGAGAGGAGATCATCGCGCGGTACAAGGGCCTGCTGCGCAGCATCCGGGGCGACCGCACACCCGAGGGCGCGCGCATGATCCGAAAGGCGTTCAACATCGCCGTGGAAGCCCACAAGGAGCAACGGCGTAAGAGCGGCGAGCCCTACATCTACCATCCCATCGAAGTGGCCCGGATCTGCGCGGCCGAGATCGGTCTGGGCGCCACCAGCGTAACGGCCGCGCTGTTGCACGACACGGTGGAAGACACCGACCTGACGCTGGACGAGGTGCGCGACATGTTCGGTGCCACGGTGGCCGACATCGTGGACGGGCTCACCAAGATCAGCGGCGTGCAGTTCCAGACGGACAGCATGCAGGCGGAGAACTTCCGCAAGGTGCTGCTCACACTCAGCCAGGACGTGCGCGTGATCCTCATCAAACTGGCGGACCGGCTGCACAACATGCGCACGCTGGAGAACATGGCGCGCGACAAGCAGCTGAAGATCGCCAGCGAGACCCTCTTCCTGTATGCCCCGCTAGCCCACCGGCTCGGCCTGTACAACATCAAGAACCAGTTGGAGGATCTCTCGCTCAAGTACAAGGAGCCGGAGGTCTACGAGGAGATCGAAACAAAACTGAAGAAGGGCGAAGCGGTGCGCAAGCGCTTCATCAGCCGGTTCACCCTGCCCATCAAGGAAAGTCTGGACAAGGAGGGATTCACCTACGAGATCAAGGGGCGGCCCAAGAGCATCCACAGCATCTACAACAAGATGCTGAAGAAGAACGTGACCTTCGAGGAGGTGTACGATGTGTTCGCCATCCGCATCATCATCGACACGAAGCAGGAACTGGAGAAGGCGGATTGCTGGCGCGTCTACTCCTTCGTCACCGACTATTACCAACCGAGCCCCGACCGCCTGCGCGATTGGATCAGCACGCCAAAGGCGAACGGCTACGAAAGCCTGCACACCACGGTGATGAGCCCCGGCGGCCGCTGGGTGGAGGTGCAGATCCGCAGCCGACGCATGGACGAGATCGCGGAGATGGGCCTGGCCGCGCACTATCGCTACAAGAACGACGAGGACCACGCCAACGCGCTGGACAACCTGTTGAACAAGATCCGCGAAACGCTGAACGCGCCGGGCAGCAGCGCGATGGATTTCGTCAATGATTTCAAGCTGAACCTGTTCAGCGACGAGATCATGGTCTTCACGCCGAAGGGCGACATGATCAATCTGCCCGCCGGGGCCACGGCCTTGGATTTCGCCTTCGACATCCACAGCCAGGTGGGGCGCCAGTGCATCGGAGCGAAAGTGAACCACAAGCTCGTCGCCCTGAGCCATTCCCTGCGCAGCGGCGACCAGATCGAGATCATCACCAGCAAGAAGCAGCAGCCCAAAGAGGACTGGCTCAACTTCGTGGTCACCGCCAAGGCCAAGCACAAGATCAAGCAGGCGCTGCGCGAGCAGAAGAAGAAGCTGTCCGTTGTCGGTCGCGAGGCCGTGCAGCGTGCCCTGCGCGGCTGGGGGGCCAAGTTCGATACGGAGAACATCGTGGTGCTGCGCGACCACTTCGGCAGCACCACGAGCAACGACCTGTTCTGGCAGGTGGCGCGGGGCAAGCACGACCTGGAGGCCATCAAGGAGGCGGCGGTGAAGAACGGCCGCCTGCAGCTCCCGAAGACAGAACGGCCCAAGGACGAACGCTCCCTCGAGGAGGTGATCAAGGAGATCCGCGGGGCCGAGGGCGGTGCGCTCACCATCGGCGACGACCTGCAGAAGCTGGAATACAAGCTCAGCCCCTGCTGCAACCCGATCGCGGGCGACGACGTGTTCGGCTTCATCACCGCGAACGATGGCATCCGGATCCATCGCGTGAACTGCGCGAACGCCGTTCAGCTCATGGGCAACAGCGCCCACCGCATCGTGAAGGCCCGCTGGAAGGGCAAGGACAGCGTGGAGTTCCTCGCCGGCATCCGCTTCCGCGGCATGGACGCCGTGGGCATCGTGAACAAGATCACCAGCATCATCAGCAAGGAGCACAACGTGAACATGCGCTCCATCAGCTTCGAAAGCAACGACGGCGTATTCGAGGGCAAGGTGATGGCCTACGTGCATGACGCCGACCACCTGCGCTCGCTCATGGACAAGCTCAGCCGACTGCCCAGCGTGCACATGGTGGAGCGGGTGGATAGTTGAGGGCGACCCCTCGCATTGACCCCGACAGGTCCGGTGACAAGTCGGTAGTAAGACCCGAACGATCGACCGTCGCGCTATCTACTTTCGTCCCCCGAATGCCAGCGGCGGACATCCAACAGAACGTGCAGCGCATCTTCAGCGACTACCTGGAGCATGGCGGGCACCGCAAGACGCCGGAGCGCTTCGCGATCCTGAAGGAGATCTACGCCGTGGACGGGCACTTCGACATCGAGCGGCTGTACAGCCGGATGAAGCAGGCCAAGTACCGCGTGAGCCGGGCCACCTTGTACAACACGG
>JAGODO010000208.1 GCA_017998165.1 Flavobacteriales bacterium
ATCATGGTTGAACCGCTCACCCCGAACCGGTAGTTTCGTGGTCCCTTTCCCGAAACATGCTCCGTTACCTGCCGATCACCCTCCTCTTCCTGGTCCTCGCTGGACGCCTTCCGGCCCAACAACGCCCAGGTCAACTCCCCCCCTCCGTTGCCGGACGATTGATCAGCGAAGGCTGGCTCCAGGAGGATCTGGACGACCTGGTCGTGCATGACGACTACCGCACCACGCGCAACGGGCTGCGTCACCTTTTCCTGCGCCAGCGCTGGCAGGGCATCGAAGTCTGGAACGGCGACGTCGCCATCCACACGAACGGTTCCGGCGAACTGGTAAAGCTGAACAACGGCGCTTGGAGCCGCCTGGCCAAGCGCGTGAACACGACCGTTCCGGTCCTGAGCGCGGAGGCCGCATTGGTGAAGGTGTTGCGGAAGAACGGCATCACCGACACTCCGATACACGCGGGCTATGAAGCCGACGGCATGGAGCATACGTATGTCGGCACGGCTTTCAGCGGCGAGCCCGTGAAGGTCAAGCTCGTGCTGCAACCCGTGCGCGAGAAGCTGATGCTCGCTTGGAATGTGAGCCACTACACGCCGGACGGCACGCACTGGTGGAACGTGCGCATCGACGCGCTCACCGGCGATGAACTTGACAGGAACGACTGGGTGGTCAGCTGCGGGGCCGGACATGCTCACGGCGAAGAGGACGCGCCGATGCCTGCGGCACCGAACGACTACAACGTGCTGCCCTGGCCGGTGGAAAGTCCGAACCATGGCTCGCGCGCGTTGCGCAACGCGCCTTGGACGGATGGCGGGATCGCTTCGCCCTATGGATGGCATGACACGAACGGAGCAGCGGGGGCGGAGTACACCACCACGCGCGGCAACAATGTGCGGGCCGTGGAGGACGCCGACAACAACAACACGCCCGGCTACGGCCCTACCAGTGCGACGTTGGACTTCGATCACCCGATCGACTTCGCGCAGGCACCGTCCACCTACCAGGACGCCGCCATCACCAACCTGTTCTACTGGAACAACATCATCCACGACGTCTGGTACCAGTACGGCTTCGATGAGCCGGCCGGGAACTTCCAGAGCAACAACTACGGCCGGGGCGGCGCGGGCAACGACTTCGTGAACGCCGATGCCCAGGACGGCAGCGGCACCAACAACGCCAACTTCGGCACACCTCCGGATGGCAGCGGCCCACGCATGCAGATGTACCGCTGGACGTACACCACGCCCAACCGCGATAGCGACCTGGACAACGGGATCATCGCGCACGAGTACGGACATGGTATCAGCAACCGCCTCGTCGGTGGACCGGCGAACACCAGCTGCCTGGGCAACGCCGAGCAGATGGGTGAGGGATGGAGCGACTACTTCGGACTGATCATGACCATCGAGGCCGGTGATATGGGGACCGATGCTCGCGGCGTGGGGACCTACGTGATCGGTCAACCCGTCACCGGAGGAGGCATCCGTCCAGCGCCCTACAGCACGGACTTCAGCGAGAACGCGTTCACCTATGCGAACACCAACAGCGGGGTGAGCCAGCCGCACGGTATCGGCTTTGTGTGGTGCACCATGCTGTGGGAGATGACCTGGGAACTGATCAATGTGTACGGCCTGGACCCGGACATCTACAATGGTACCGGCGGCAACAACATCGCCATGCAACTGGTGATCGATGGCCTGAAGCTCACGCCGTGCAACCCGGGATTCGTGGATGGGCGCGATGCGATCCTCGCCGCCGATGTGGCCAACAACGGCGGTGCCAACCAGGCGTACATCTGGGCCGCCTTCGCGCGGCGCGGCCTGGGGGTGAGCGCCAACCAGGGATCCTCCAACAGCCGCAGCGATCAGACCGAGGCCTTCAACACGCCTGTAGCCAATGACGTCGCCATCGCGTCCATCGTGGAGCCCGTGCCCGACCTGCTCTTCGAATGCAACAACACACCGTTCACCGTGCGCGCTTCAGTGCGGAATGATGGCCAGCTTCCCCAGTCCAACTTCCCGGTGAGCTACCAGCTCGATGCGGGCACCATCATCACCGAGACCTTCACCGGAACCCTCACGACCGGGCAGTCAGCAGTACACGTCTTCGGCACGACACTCTCCGTGGCCGGTGTCGGCAACCACACCCTGGTCGTGTCGGCCAGCCTTGCGGGTGATGGCTACGCACCGAACAACAGCAAGAGCGCGGTGCTCAACGTGAACAGCGGTACGGCGACCGAGATGCCGTTCTCCGAAGGAGTGAACGCCGGCGTTGTCGCCCCGCCGGGCTGGACCTTGCAGAACCCGGACATCTCCACCACATGGACCACCTATAACGCGACAAATGGTCCGGCGTGCGCCGCCTCGAACACCTGGCGCATCGACAACTACTCTTACAATGCGCCCGGCCAGGTGGACCGATTGGTGACGCCGATGATCAACCTCGGCGGCAACGCGGATGTACACCTGCATTTCGACCATAGCTACGCGCCCTACTCGTCCAGTTACAACGATGCCTTCCGCGTGGAAGTGAGCAACAACTGCGGGGCCAGCTGGACCGAGGTCTTCTATGCGATCGGTTCCGGTCTGGCCACAACGGCCGCTACCACCTCGGCCTACGTGCCATCGAACTGCTCGCAATGGCTCGCGCATGACATCAACCTCAGCGCCTACGACGGCCAGACGATCCTGCTCCGCTTCACCAATGTGAACGACTACGGCAACTACCTGTATCTGGACAATGTGTCGCTCACCCAGAACGGGCTGAAGCTCGCCGTGAAGCTCATGCTCGAAGGGCCTTACGTGAGCGCCACGAACCGCATGCGCGATGACCTGCGCACCGCTTCCCTCATACCGACCACGGAACCCTATACGGCGCTCGGTTTCACCCAGGCCAGTGACGGCGGAGGTGAGTCGCTGCTGCCGGCCGCGCTGACGAACACCGGTGACAACGCTATCGTGGACTGGGTGCTCGTGGAACTCCGTGATGCCGTAATACCTTCCACCATCGTGGCCACGCGCGCCGCTTTGCTGCAGCGCGACGGCGACGTGGTGGACATCAATGGCTCATCTACGATCGCACTGCTCGCGCCATCCACCGACAGCTACCACCTGGCCGTGCGCCACCGCAACCACCTAGGGGCGATGCTCGGGGTGCCGACAGGTCTCAGTACGAACCTGCTCACGGGCGTGGACTTCACCGACCCGCTTTTGCCCACTTACGGTACGGATGCCCGCAAGACCGTCGGTAGCACCGCCGTGCTATGGACAGGCAATGTGCTGCGCGATACGGAGATCAAGTACACGGGCAGTTCGAACGATCGTGATCCCATCCTCATCGCCGTTGGCAGCACGACACCGAACAACACCGTCACGGGCTATGCGGGTACGGATGCGAACATGGACGGTACCGTGAAATACACAGGTAGTGCGAACGACCGTGATCCGATCCTGATCAACGTGGGCAGCACCACGCCGAACAACGTGCGGGTGGAACAGTTGCCATGAGCGCGACCCCGGCCCATGACCGGGGTAACAGTAAGGTGCAAAACCGGAACCGCGCGCCATTCGACGCGCGGTTCCGGTTTCAATGAGCGATGTCATGCCGGGCTTGACCCGCCCTTCGGGCTGGCATCGCGGAAAGGATCAGCAGAGCTCCTCGAAGGCCATCGTCAGATGTTCCCCGATCATCTGCGCGGTGCGGCCCTCGATGTGGTGGCGCTCCACGAAGTGAACGAGCTTGCCGTCCTTGAACAGCGCGATGCTCGGGCTGCTCGGGGGGTATGGCAGGAAGTGCTGGCGCGCACGGATCACCGCGTCGGTGTCCACGCCGGCGAAAACGGTGACGAGCCTATCCGGGCGCTTGGTACCGGTCAGGGAATGCTTCACGCCCGGACGCATGGCACCAGCGGCGCAACCGCATACGCTGTTCACCACGCACATCACCGTGCCGGATGAGGCCAGCGCCTTGTCCACTTGTTCAGGGGTCTTCAGTTCCTCGAAACCGACATTCACGAGGTCGGCCGCCATCGGGGCTACGAGTTCAGGGGGATACATGGTCGTTGTTCGTTCGTGGTTGTTTGTCGTTCATGCCAGCATGCACGGCAACCACGGCGCAAAAGTACGGAGGTCGCGGGCGGATGGCTTCAAGTGCCTTAATGCCGGAACCGTGTTCCTGTGACTTTCCGCTCAGCGTTGGACACAGAACCGGGCCTGTTCCCAGTGCTTCCCGGCCCATGCCCGCACGGTGTACACACCTGGCACAAGGTCATGGATATCAAGCTGCTGGTTCACGGAAGAGAGAACCATCGCTCGGCGCACAACGCTACCACGCGCATTGATCACATCGAACGTAACGGGGCCCTCTCTGCTGCTGCCCCAATTCAATGTGATATGGTCTGAAGCGGGAACAGGATAGATGCTCAGGCCCTCAGCGCTGTTCTCCTCGACCCCACCGATGCATACACGAGAGGACACGCGAACATCATCGATCATCCATCCATCGCGTGCGTTCGCGTTCGCATCTCCCCGGAACACGAAGCGGTAGCGCGGCACCGGTGACCCACCGCCACGGTCCGTGTGCTCCTCGAACATTACTGTCAGACAGTCCAAGGACATCGCGACTTCCGTCCACTCCGTATTGCTGCCCGTGAAGACCACGCCCGTGTCCGTCATGAGCCCATCGCCGACGAACTCGGTCATGTACAGGAATCCGCCGTTCCACTCTCCCGCCCTTGTCCAGAACGCATCGAATGGTGCTTGGATCTCCACCCAGCCGAAGCTCTGCAAGGTGTCCATGTCCATTCGATGGCGGAATGACAACCACTTGCCCCAGTATCCCTCGTCATCGACCGTGGTGGAAAATTCGGCGTAGCATGTGGTGGAGGCCGCGTGGGGTAACAACGTGTCGGTGACGAGCGCGTTCGGTTCCGAATACGCGCTGGTGAAGATGGGTTTCGCGGGAATTCCCACCTGCCAGCATCCTGCAGGGTAGACGCTATCCAGCTGAAGCAAGGATCCGGCATCCTCCAACGACATCATGAGCGTGTCGCCTGGGGCTTGCCCGTTGGTCAGTGATAGGAGAGCGCCCGAGAGGAAGAGGGTAGTGGTTGTTCTCATGTGGCCAGGGTTTGAAGAGAAGACCTGCTCACCGAAGATACCGCTGCCTATAACGCCCGCTTCTTCCGGAAGAACGCTTTCATCAGATCCGCGCACGCCGGTTCGAGTATGCCGCCGGTGACCTGCGTTTTCGGATGCAGGAGCGTCCCACCGATGCGCCGATAGCCCGCGCGCTCATCGAAAGCCCCGAAGACGATGCGGCCGATGTGTGCCCAGTTCAACGCGCCCGCGCACATCACGCAAGGCTCCAAGGTGACGTAGAGCGTGCATTCATGCAGGTACTTGCCGCCGAGGTTCTCGGCCGCTGCGGTAATGGCCTGCATCTCGGCGTGCGCGGTCACATCGTTCAGCCGTTCGGTGAGGTTGTATCCGCGCGCGATCACCTGATCGCGGCAGACGATCACGCAGCCCACGGGCACCTCGTCTTCCGCGAAGGCGCGCTCCGCCTCGCGCATGGCCATGCGCATGAAATGCTCGTCGTCCACGGCGCCGATCACTGGAGGAGGATCGGGCTGCGATGCAGGACCCCGCCACGGGCATCGCGCACCTCGATGATGAACATGCCGCGTGCGAAATGCTGGACGTCCATGTCGTTCACACCCGTGACCAGCCGTTGCGTCATCAGCGCACGACCCTGATGGTCGATAAGGACCACTGCTCCGCCCGTCGCACGCATGGTGACGGTCAATCTGTCCGTGGCCGGTACCGGAGCGAGGCCGATGAGGTCCGATGCCGCGCTCTCCGTCAGCCCGATGTTGAAGTCGGTCGTGCAGTTCTCGTGGTGATCAGCGTGTTCGCTGTCGTCGACCACGATGAGCGTGTCGCTCGGGAAACCGAACGTGTACGCGAAGTAGAACAGCATCATCTCGTCCGTGGTGGCCTCGCCGAGGAAGACCCATTGGGGTGGATCGTTCGGATTGTCCTCATTCGCCGAGGTGTTGTCGTAGGTCGCTTCACCGTGGAGCACCGATCCCATCGGCAGGTAGACGGGCCGACGGAACTCGTACATCCCCTGCCAGTGGAAGTCCCATTCCGGGATGCTCACCAAGGGGATGCTGTCGTTGTCCGGCGTGGTGGCCCATGCCTTCATGCTCGTGCAGATCAGGTGCGCGTGCGGCCCGACCGCCGTGATGGTGGTGGGTATGGGCGTGGTGAACTGCGAATGGAACGTGCGCGTTTCGTTGGGCGGGATGATCAGCGGTCCGTCCTGGATCGCATAAACGTGGTCCAGCGCGGGAAGGATGCCGATCTCGCGGGTGAACGGCTCGAAGCCGTATTCCAGGTTCACACGCGTGCTGTCCATCTGGAACTCGCTGCCCGCCGGATAATGTACCTGGATCACCAGGTC
>JAGODO010000209.1 GCA_017998165.1 Flavobacteriales bacterium
CACCACATCCATCGCATCGTAGCGCGTGTCCACCCCGGGCTTGAAGATCTCGATACGCTGCTTGGCGAACTCGGCACGGCGCAAGCGGCGGATCAGCTCCTCGGTCTTACCGCTGAACATGCTGCCGCAGATCACTTCCACCCAACCCTTGCGCTGCGAGCGGTTGGCGGCGCGTTCGAGGAACATCGGTCGGGCGGTGCGGGAATGAGGCCGGGCGGGAGTTCCAGCGGTTTCCGGGGTCGGCGAAGTTAGCGGGATCGCCGGGTGGACGGGCGTCGTTCACGGGTCGTTGTCGAAAGGCATGTCCGGGGTCGAGTTGACCATGCACCCCATCCACTAGCTTCGGGCCGAACCATGAACGACACCAACCCGACCGAGCGCATGCACCAGCTCTGGGCATCTGTGGAACGGGCGCTCCAAGACCTCGAAGTCGGCAAGTTGGATCGGGACGGACTGGAGCGTGCAACGAGCGATGCGCACGCTCTGTACGAGCGCCTCGTGATCCTGCGGCACAAAGCGCGCGAAGCGAAACCTCCCGCGACGGGTGGTGCCGTGGCCGTAGACCTGCCACCTGTGACGCCGCCCGAAGAGCTGCCGAGCTTGCGATTGGATACCCGGCCCACGGAAGCCCAGCCGCGCCAGACCTCCCTGATCGACGCCATCGCGGAAACGGAAACGCCACCGCCGGCCAAACCTTCACCGCCGGAGCACGTGCGCGGAACGTCCACCCCGCCCGCACGTCCACCGCGAACAGGGGACAAGTCCCCGCCGAAAGGACCTTCATTGGCGGACAAGCTTGAGAAGGCCCCGATCAACGATCTGCACAAGGCCATCGCCCTGAGCCAGAAATTCTGGTTCGTAGCGGAATTGTTCGGTGGCCAGCGCGAGCGGTACGAGAAGGCGATCGACACCATCAACGCGCTGGGTTCATTGGAGGAAGCGCGCTCGTTCGTTAGCAAGGAGATCGTAGCGAAGGCCGCCAGACCTCCAGCGGAGGATGCACAACAGGCATTCAACGAACTGGTGGAGCGCCGCTTCACCTGACCCTCGGCACGAAAGATGGAACGCCCCGTCATGCTTCGGACCCTGACGCACCTGCTGGCCTGCCTTTGCCTGCTCGCCTGCTCCACCGCACAGCCGCCCCCATCCGTGAAGGAGAAGGCGCGCGGCTACGTGAACATCCTGGCCGGACCGGATATGCACGGACGTGGCTACGTGTCCGAAGGCGACAAGCTTGCCGCGGATTGGATCGGGCAGCAGTTCGATCGCATCGGCCTCGGCAAGCTGAAGGATCAACGTTTCGAGCCGTTCACCTTCCCCGTGAACACCTTCCCGGACAGCGTTCGCGTGAGCATCGACGGCAAAGCGCTGGTTCCCGGTGTGGACTTCCTGGTCGATCCCGCCAGCGGCCTGTCCGCTGGCGAGTTCAACATCGTTCATCTGCTTCCGGAGGATCTGTTCTCACCGGAGCGCAAAGCGCTCACCATGGGCGTGGTCGTCGGCAACGCCGCGTACCTGGACTTCCCACCAACGACGAACCGTGATACGCTCGGGTTATTCTACGCCTTTGAAGAAGAGGTCGCGCGCTACGCACCGATCGTCCGCAAGGCGCACGGCAAACTGACCTGGAGCGTCGCGGAAGAGCACAAGCGCAACGCCATCGTAGAGGTGAAGCCGGAATTCCTCACCGACAGTTCGCGCACCATCGAGCTGCGCGTGCGGAACACGTTCATCCCTCGCCATCCCGCGCGCAACGTGTTCGGCGTGGTGGAGGCCAAAGGCGGCAGCAAGGATTGGATCATCGTATCAGCGCATTACGACCATCTGGGCCACATGGGTCCGGACGTCCTCTTCCCCGGCGCGAACGACAACGCGAGCGGCATGAGCATGCTGTTGTGTCTGGCGGAAGAGATCCAGAAGCATCCGCTGAGGAAGAACGTGCTGTTCATCGCCTTCGCGGGCGAAGAGGCCGGCCTGCAAGGCAGCCGCTGGTGCGTGACCGACCGGCCGATCGACCTGTCCCGAATAGCAATGATGGTGAACCTCGACCTGAACGGCACAGGCGAGGAAGGAATAACCGTGGTGAACAGCACGGCGCAGCAGAAGTTCTTCGACAAGCTGACGGAGATCAACAAGAAAGACAACCTGCTGGTGAATGTGAAGCCGCGCGGCCCGGCGTGCAACAGCGACCACTGCCCCTTCGTGGAAAAGGGCGTGCCTGCCGTCTTCATCTACACCATGGGGGGCATCAGTGCCTACCACGATGTGTTCGACAAACCGGAAACCCTGCCGCTGACGGAGTTCGACGACCTCTATCGCTTGCTGGTCTCGGCGCTGAAGACCATCTGATGGCTTCGGGAAAACTCATCCTCGTACCGACGCCCATCGGCAACCTGGAGGACATCACGTTGCGCGCCATACGCGTGCTCAGCGAAGTGGATGCGGTGATCGCGGAGGACACGCGCGTGAGCGGACGCTTGTTGCAGCACCTCGGCATCAGCAAGCCGTTCATCCCGTTCCACGCGCACAACGAGCATCATGTGCTGGAGAACATCATCGCACGGTTGCGGCAGGGCGGCGTGTTCGCGCTGGTGAGCGATGCGGGTACTCCCGCGATCAGCGACCCGGGCTTCCTGCTGGTGCGCGCCTGCGTGAAGGCGGACATCGTGGTGGAAACCCTTCCGGGCCCGACCGCGTTCGTTCCCGCATTGGTGAACAGCGGCTTGCCCTGCGACCGCTTCGTCTTCGAAGGATTCCTGCCGGTGAAGAAAGGACGACAGACACGCTTGACCGAACTGAAAGCGGAGACGCGCACGATGATCTTCTACGAGAGCCCACACCGGATCGTGCGCACGCTCAAGGATCTCGTGGAAGCGTTCGGCGGTGATCGCGAGGCAAGCGTTTCAAGAGAGTTGACGAAGATGTTCGAGGAGAACGTGCAAGGGAACTTGACCGAATTGGCGGCGCACTTCGGAGTGAAAGAGCCGAAGGGGGAGTTCGTCGTGGTAGTCGCCGGGCTTGCGGACTAGACCCACCCCTTCTCCACCACCTCCCGGGCGTGGTAGGTGATGATCAGATGGGCCCCTGCGCGTACGAACGCATGCAGGTTCTCCATCGTCATCAAACGCTCATCAACCAGTCCCGCCGCAGCTGCGGTCTTCACCATGCTGTATTCGGCGCTCACGTTGTAGCACGCCAACGGAAGGTCGGTGCGTTGTCGCAACTGTGAAAGGATGTCCAGATAGGCCAGTGCTGGCTTCACCATCAGGACGTCGGCGCCTTCCTGCTCATCGAGCAGTGCTTCGCGCATCGCCTCCCGCCCGTTGCGTGCGTCCATCTGGTACGAACGTCGATCGCCGAAGCCCGGGGCGGAACCGGCGGCCTCACGGAAGGGGCCATAGTATGCGGAAGCGAATTTCACCGCGTAGCTCATCAACGCCGTGTCGGAATGGCCATTGGCATCGAGTGCTTTCCGCATGGCACCGATGCGCCCGTCCATCATGTCGCTTGGAGCGACCATGTCCGCACCGGCTTGTGCGTGGGCGAGGGCCATCTTCACCAGGCGTTCCACGCTCGCATCGTTCACCACATGATGGTCATGCACGATGCCGCAATGCCCGTGCGTGGTGTAGGCGCACAGGCACACGTCGGTGATCACATAGAGGTCATCGCCGAAAGCCTTCTTCAATCCACGGATGGCGGACGGCACCACGCTGCGTTCGCTCCAAGCCGCGTCACCCTCTTCGCTCTTGGGCTCCTGCACGCCGAAGAGCAGCACCTTGTTGATACCGAGCTTCAACCCCGCCTCCACATCCGCCAACAACCTGTCCCCGGAGAAGTGGAAGATGCCCGGCATGGCGGCTATGGGGTCCTTCGCGCCCGCGCCCGGCTTCACGAAATAGGGGTAGATGAACTGGTCCTTGTGTACGTGCGTCTCCGCGATGGCATCACGGATGATCGCGTTCTTGCGCAGGCGGCGTGGGCGGTGCGTCAGGTCCATGTGGGTCAGAATATTGAGATGATCAGAAGATCAGAAAATGGGATAGCGGGGACGCACAGGGGTGCGCGACGTTCGGAAGGTTGATGGGAGGCGCATCATCCGATCATCTCATTCTCTGATCATCTGATCGATCCGTCGCGACGTTGAACACGGCATCCAGCAGGGCCATTTCGTTGCTCGCCCAGGGAATGATGGCATCCGCCCCGGATAGCTCACGGATGCGGTGCGCGGTGCTGGTGCCCATGGCGATGCGGTGCGCGAAGGTGTCCAGCGCCTTCAAGGTGTGCAAAGCACCGGCATGTTCCGGACTCGTCACGATGACCACATCCGCATCGGGGATCGCCACGTCTTGAACAGGGCGCATCCGATAGACGGGAAGATCGATGGCGCTTTCCGCGGGCATGGCTCTCTGCACGGTGCGCAGCCCGGTCTCCGCGCAGGGGAACAGCACGTTCTGTGTGGAGAAGCGCGCCGCATACTCCGCCGCGATCGTCGGGGTATCGGGTCCATCGCCGATGAAGCCGACATCCGCTCCGTGCTTGCGCAGTTCATCGGCGGTACCGCTGCCGATCGCGTCGCAGCGGGCCGCGCTCAGGTCGCCACCGCCGTTCACGAAATAGCGCACCCCGTTCCGCGAGGTGAAGAAGATCCGATCGACCCCCGCAGGCACCGCGAAGGGCAACGCCTCGGCAGCGAGCAGTTGTTCGCCACCAACCGAAAGTCCATGCGCGAAGAGGGAACGGGAGAGCAATCCCTCCGGTTCGTGCGCACGGGTGATGAACACGCGCAGCGCTCGAGGTTGGCCTTGCAACCGTTGGACAGCATCGTTCGCCAGCAGGTTCGCATCCGCGCCCGTGAGGTAAACGCGCACGGGCATGTTCTCCTGCGTACGAGCGCCGGAGGCCCACAACGAAAAGCCATTCTCCTTGCGCACCGCATGTACGCCCAAGGGTACCCGGCAACCGCCGCGATAGCCGAACAGCACCGAACGTTCGAGCCCGACGCACAACGCGGCCACATCGTCGTGCAGATCCTCGCTCGCGGCATTCGCGCGCGCATCGTCGCAGCGGCTCTGCACGGCGAGCGCCCCTTGTGCCGGGGCGGGAACGAACCAACGGGGATCGAGCACGCGCACCTGGAATTCCGAGAGGTCGAGCCCGAGGCGATCGATACCGGCCTTCGCCAGGAGGATCGCATCGTAGTCCCCGGTGCGGAGCTTCTCGACCCGCGTGGGCACATTGCCGCGCAGGTCCGTGATGGTCGCGTCGGGGCGGAACATCCTGAGCTGTGACTTCCGCCGTGCCGAGGAAGTGCCCACCACCGCGCCGTGTCTCAGGGAGAGCACCTGAGACGCATCCACTGCGTCGGCACGGATGATGAGCAGTTCCTCGCACGCGGCACGACCCGCGATGGCCGCAATATGCAACCCTTCCGGGTCACGCGTCTCCAGGTCTTTGCAACTGTGTATGGCCAGGTCGATCGTTCCCGCGAGCAGTTCGCTTTCGATCTCCTTGGTGAAGAAGCCCTTGCCCTCCATCTTGTCGAAGGACAGGTCCTGAACACGATCCCCTTGTGTCTTGATGATGCGCTGCTCGGTGCGATGACCGCGCGCCTTCAAACGCGCTTCGATATGGTCGGCCTGCCATAGGGCGAGACGGCTGCCACGCGTGCCGATCAACAGCGGACGATCGCTCATACCCTGGCCACCTCCGTCTGCGGGGCGCGCTGCCGTTCTTCCAGGATGATGCGCTTGGCCAGCTTCATGGGCACGCTGATGTACTTGCGCTCCATGTGGTCGAGCACGGCGGTGAGCACTTCGCGGCTGCGCTCATCGAGGGCGGCGATGTCCTTGGCGAACACCTCGTTCACGGCGCGCTCCCGCAAGGCCTTCACCTCTTCGGGCACGCTGCTCATGGCGCGCTCCACATGGCGCTCGCTCGCCATTCCGCGGAACTCGCGCACACCGTCTTCGATGATGGAGGCGCACGCCCCGATCTCCTGCTGACGGCCTGCCTTGTTCTCCTCGGCCTTGGCCTGCAGGTCTTCGATACGGATCAAATGCGCGGGTGTATCGCCCATGCAATCCGTGGTGATGTCGTGCGGCAGGGCCAGGTCCACCAGCAAGCGCGGCTTGAGGTCGGACAGGGCCAGGGCCGTGAACAACTCCGGATCGACGATCGGCGTACCGCGTCCGATGCCGCTGATGATCACATCGAAGCCTTCATCGAACGCCACGAGCGTATCGAGCGGATAGGCTTCGCCTCCGACTTCCTCCACCAGCGCTTCCGCTTTGCTCAAGGTGCGGTTGAAGATGTGCAGGTCCTTGAAGCCGTGCTTGCTCAGATAGCGGCACATGTCGGCGCAGGTCTTCCCCGCACCGATGATGAGGAAGCGGGCATCCTTCTTCACGCCATGCTCACGCAATGCGCGGTAGGCGAGGCTCACCACGCTCACCGGGCG
>JAGODO010000210.1 GCA_017998165.1 Flavobacteriales bacterium
GAACGGACGCGCTCTTCACGGTCGTGGACGACGGCGGCAACCAGCGCCTGCGCAGCAACAGCCCGGGAGCGACGAATTACTACTTGAGCACCCCGAGCACCATCGCGAATGACACGCGGTGGGAGTTCTTCGTCGACCTGCGCTTCAGCACGAGCGGAGCGAACTATGTGGACTTCTATCTGATGAGCGATCTGGCCGACCTCAGCGGGGCGGTGAACGGCTACTTGCTGCGCATGGGCGGCACGCAGGACCGGCTGGAGCTCTTCCGCGCGGATGCCGGCGCAGCCACCACGATCGCGCTGCAAAGTGCCGATGCCGTGGTGAACAGCTCCACGAGCAACCCGTTCCTCATCCGGGTTGAACGCACGGCGAGCGCCGATTGGACCCTGTGGTTCGACGATGGCGTGACGGGTACCTGGACACAGGCCGGAACGGTGAACGATGCGACCTGGACGACGACCACGCACTTCGGTGCGCGTATCGAGCAGAGCAGTGCCGGCACCGTGGTGAACAACCACTTCTTCGATGACTTCAGCGTGGCGCCGATACCGGTGGACAACACGCCGCCCGCCCTGCTTTCCGCCACGATCCTCTCGGACACCCAGATCGACCTCGCGTTCAACGAGTCCGTTGAACAGCTCACGGCGGAAGAGGAGAACAACTACGGCATCATCCCTTTCAACAGCGCCGCGTCCGTCGTGCGCGATGCGACCGACTTCTCGCTCGTGCATCTCACGCTGGCCATCGCCATGCAGAGCGGCAATACTTACACCATCACGGTGAACGGTGTGGAGGACCTGGTCGGTAACGCCTGTGTGAACGAGACCGCCGATGTGCTCTACTTCGTTCCTGACGCGGCGGAGCCGGGGGACGTGATCATCAACGAGATCATGGCGGACCCTGATCCGGCGGTGGGGCTTCCGAACGTCGAGTTCATCGAGATACACAACAGGACCGCTGACAAGACCTTCGATCTGGCAGGCTGGACATTGACCGACGGCAGTGGAACGGGCACCCTTCCCGCCGCGACGCTGACCCCTGGGGCGTTCGTGATCCTGTGCGACGACGGGAACACGGCGCTCTTCACGCCCTTCGGTCAGGTCGCCGGCTTCTCCACGTTCCCCAGCGCGCTCACCAACACCGGCGAGCCCCTGGACCTGAAAGAGCCGGGTGGCGTCACCATCGATGCCGTGGCCTATTCCGACGCGTGGTACAACGACGACATCAAGGCCGGTGGTGGCTGGACGCTCGAGCGCATCGACCCCACAACGCCGTGCAGCAGCGCCGCGAACTGGACCGCCAGCAATGATGCGCTCGGCGGCACACCCGGCGAACAGAACAGCGTGTTCGCGATCATCCCGGACGTGACCGTGCCGGAACTCGTGAACGTCTTCGTGAACAGCGACTCGCGGATCGAACTGCTCTTCGGTGAAGCGATGAGCGTCTCCAGCCTCTTCGGAGGCAGCTATCAATTCACGCCATCCTTGACCATCGATCTCGTGCTGCCGTTGAGCGATGACCGCGTACGCATCGATCTCGCCTCACCACTGACCATCGGAGTGCTCTATTCGATAACGGTGAGCGGGGTGACCGATTGCGTGGGTAATGTCATCGGTTCAGCGAACACGCTCGCGTTCGCACTGCCGGAGCCCGCACTTTCCGGCGATGTGGTGATCAACGAGGTTTTATACGACCCCTTGGGCAGCGGGAGCGACTTCGTAGAGGTCTACAACCGGAGCAACAAGGTGCTGAGCCTCGCGGGATGGAAGCTCGCGAACGAGACAGGCGGCGTGATCGGCAGTGCCACCGTGATCACAACGGCCGCCTTCCTGCTGATGCCGGGCGAATACGCGTTGATCACCGAGAGTGCGGACGACATCGCCGACCAGTATCCGCTGGCGCATACGGATCGGTTCGTGGAAGCTGACATGCCGAGCTACAACAATGGCGAAGGTGTGGTGGTGCTCCAGGACCCGACCGGTGATACGCTGGACCGGTTCGCCTATAACGACGACCTGCATTTCGCCTTGCTGAACAGCACGGATGGTGTCAGCCTCGAACGCGTGGACCCGGACAGGCCGGTGGACGACAACACCAACTGGCACAGCGCGGCGGAAGCGGCCGGTTACGCCACGCCCGGCTATCGCAACTCGCAGTTCAGTGAGAACCCGGAGCCGACCGGTGAGCTCACCATCAACCCGGCCATCTTCTCCCCGGACAATGACGGGTACCAGGACCTTCTCACCGTGGCCTATAAACTGGATGAACCCGGCTTCACCGGTACGATGATCGTTTTCGACGTGGCCGGCAGGGAAGTGGTGAAGCTGATCGACAATGAGCTCCTCGGCACTTCAGGCGCCGTGAGCTGGAACGGCATCATGGAGAGCGGGGACCTTGCCCGGATGGGGGCCTATGTCGTTGTGTTCGAGGCGTTCGACCTGCAAGGCAATGTCGAACGCTTCCGCGAGACGGTGGCGTTGGCGCACAAGCTCAACTGAGCGGACAGGTTTCCCGACCGGTCGCTTGTTGGCATTCTCTGCGCTCTCCGACCCTCTGCGGTTCGCGGCATTCCGCAACTTCGCGCCCACGTTCTGGCGTTCCAGGGCGCATGCGAATGACCGAACAACTCACCAAGAGCCAGGAGCTCATCGCCCGCCGCAAGGCCGCCGTGCCGAACGGTGTGGGCATGTTCAACTACGCCACCGCCGCGAAGGCCAGCGGTGCCACCATCATCGACTCGGACGATCGGGAGCTGATCGACTTCGCCGGGGGCATCGGTGTAGTGAACGCCGGCCACTGCCCGCCACCCGTAGTGAAAGCTATACAGGAGCAGGCGGCGAAGTTCCTGCATGTGAGCTTCAACGTGGCGAGTTATGAGCCGTATGTGGCGCTCTGCGAGAAGCTGAACACGCTGTTGCCGCACGGTGGACCGACCAAGACACTGCTCGTAAGCACCGGCGCAGAAGCAGTGGAGAACGCCGTCAAGATCGCCCGCCAGGCCACGAAACGCCAGGGCGTGCTATGCTTCACCGATGCCTTCCACGGCCGCACGATGATGGCCATGACGCTTACCAGCAAGGTGGGCTACAAGCCGGATTGCGGTCCGTTCGCGCCGGAGGTGTACCGCACGCAGTACCCGAACTTCTACCGCTATGGTGCCGGCCGCAGTGAGGCCGAGTTCGTTAAGGCGGAACTGCACCGCTTGGAGGAACTGACGCACAACACCGTCGCGCCGGAAAACCTCGCCGCCGTCATCATCGAGACGGTGCAGGGCGAGGGCGGGTTCAACGTGGCGCCGGCCGGTTACATGAAAGGCCTGCGCGCGTTCTGCGACAAGCACGGCGTCCTGCTGATCTGCGACGAGATCCAGAGCGGCTTCGGTCGCACCGGTGCATGGAGCGCGTTCGAGCAGTTCGGCATCGTACCGGACATCAGCACTTGGGCGAAGAGCCTCGGCAGCGGCATGCCCATCGCGGCGGTCATGGGCAAGGCGGCCATCATGGACAAGGCCGGCCCCAGCAGCATCGGCGGCACCTACATCGGCAACCCGGTGAGCTGCGCGGCCGCATTGGCCACGCTGAAGTACATGGAGGAGATCGACATCAACGCGAAGGGCAACCACGTCGGCGGCGTGATCCGTAAGCGCTTCGATAAGATGAAGGCGAAACATGCCTGCATCGGTGATGTGCGCGGCCTCGGTGCCATGATGGCCATCGAATTCGTGAAGAACGGCGACCCGATGCAGCCCGATGCCGATACCTGCAACAAGCTGATGAACGCTTGCGCCAAGCGCGACCTCGTGGTGATCAACGCGGGCACCGAGAAGAACATCATCCGTGTGCTGAGCCCGTTGGTGATCAGCGACGGGATCCTGAACAAGGGCCTCGACATCATGGAGGAGGAGTTGGAGAAGATCTGTGCATGATGAACAGCCGTTGTCGGTTGCCGGACATCGGTGAGGCTGGCGCGCTATGCCCGCGCGCGGCCCGTGCGACGGACAACTGACAACCGGCAACCGACAACCGATACATGAAACCATTCTCGATCGCCGGTATCCAGATGCGCATCAGCGCTTCCACACCGAACGTGGAGGCGATGAAGAACAAGCTGGAGATCACCATGAACATGTACCCGTGGGTGGACATGGTGATGTTCAGTGAACTCTGCGCCTATGGCCCGCTCACCACGCACGCGCAGGCCATACCCGGCGAGTTCGAGCAGGAGATGTGCGCCATGGCCGCCAAGCACGGCATCTGGCTGCTGCCCGGCAGCATCTTCGAGATGAAGGACGGCCATATCTACAACACGGCCACGGTGATCGATCCGGAAGGCAGCGTGGTGACGCGCTACCGCAAGATGTTCCCCTTCTATCCGTACGAAGTGGGCGTCACGGGCGGCAATGAGTTCTGCGTGTTCGACATCCCGGACGTAGGCCGCTTCGGTGTGAGCATCTGCTATGACATGTGGATCCCCGAGACCACACGTACGCTGGCGGTGATGGGCGCGGAAGTTATCCTGCATCCCACGCTCACCGGGACCATAGACCGCGAGATCGAGCTCAGCATCGCCCGCGCCAGCGCCGCGACCAATCAGTGCTATTTCTTCGATTTCAATGGCTTGGACGCCGGCGGTAGCGGCCGCAGCATCGTTTGCGGCCCCGAAGGCCGCATCGTCTACCAGGCCGATGTGAACGAGGAGATCATCCCCATCGAGATCAACCTCGAGAAAGTTCGCCGCAGCCGTGAGTTGGGGGTTCTGCGCCTGGGTCAGCCGATGAAGAGCTTCCGTGATCGCCCGGTCGAGTTCGATGTGTACACGCCCGGTGTGAAGCACCCGTACCTGGAAAGTCTGGGGCCACTGATCAAGCCGACCCGCGTGCATGAGCTGGGCGAACTGCAGATGAAGGACGAGGCGCGCGCGAACGAACTGCCCAAACGCATCGTTACTTCGTTCAGGCCACCGAGCGATCCTTATTCGATCTGATCCACACCCATGGGAAACACCGCAGCTTTCAAGCACCACCCCAAGCTCAAGGATTACGTGAGCTGGTTCGAGATCCCCGCGTACGACATCACGCGCGCAACGACCTTCTACAACGCCATCTACAACATGGAGATGGAGCATGCGCAGAACGGCGACTTCCACATGGCCTATTTCCCTGCCGACAAGGGCATCGGCGGTGCGCTGATCCAAGGCCCCGGCTGTTACCCCAATGACACGGGCGTGCTCATCTACTTGAACGCTGGCAACGACATCGACAGCGTCCTCGGGCGCATCGACCTCGCCGGAGGGCGCGTGATCATGCCGAAGACGCTGATCAACGACACGTCCGGCTACTTCGCGCTGTTCATCGACAGCGAGGGAAACCGCTTGGCGCTGCACGAAGGGCCGACGCGCGTGGGCCGGCCGGTGAATGCGGTGAAGGTTTCCGCCCCGAAAGCCGCTCCGAAGAAGCCGAAAGCTCCCGCGAAAACGGCAGTGGTGAAGAAGGCGGCGAAGAAGCGGTAGGGCTGCGACCCTTTGATGGCCGGCCGACCGGAATACCTCAGTGGCATGCGTCGTCCATGTTCGCGCCTGCTCGCACCAGCATACGTGCTTGTTCCGGGAACCGGTCACTCTTCCGGAGGCACCATGTTCTCCACGTCGTCAAGGTCCCGGTGACGGCCGCTCGCTTTCTTGTTCGTCACCAGGTCGTGGTAGCCGATGAAGTTCATCGTGAGACCATCGAAGGTCACTTCCTTCCGGTTGCCGTAGCATGCCGAGAAGGTCACACCATCGATCGCCGTGAGCAGGTCGATGCGCAAGGGCGGCTGACCGAACTGGATCACGTTGCCCTCCTTCGTGAGATCCTCCTCCGTCAGGCCAAGCGAAGCGACCCCGAAATCCTTGATCGCCTCCAGGACGCGTCGGGCGTTCGAGGGTGTAGGATCCAGCCAAATGTCCAGATCGCCGGTATAGCACGGGTAGCCATGCACGCCGACGGCGTAGCCACCCACGATCATCTATTCAGCGTCGCGGCCTTTCAACGACGCGACAAACTCTTTGAAGTCTTTGCTGAGCATGATCGGGACCCATGAAGGCTTGGCGAAGGAGTTCGATCGCGGCCAGCCGCTCTTGGGGGGATCGCGACCTCCAGAATGCGCGGTCGTTCGCCTGCGCGTGCAGGGCGGTGATGCGCATCGTCTTCTCCATGGTCCCAAGATAGGCCGCCCGGCTATCTTTCCCGCACTGCACCCGCGTGTAGTCCGCTCATCGGCGGGCGAAGCGAGGACGGCCTACCCCGCATGTCCGCCACCGACAACACCCGCTCGCACTACAACGCGGCGCGCCTGCGCTCGCATACATGGGACCAGCTGAAGCTCGCCGCTTCGGCGCTCGATGAAGGACGGGGTGAACCCGATGAGGTCGGGGGCCTGCTGAAGGACCTTCTTACGATCGAACTCTATTGGGC
>JAGODO010000211.1 GCA_017998165.1 Flavobacteriales bacterium
CGACGACATAGGTCGTTTCAAAGCGCTTCTGGCCGTTCGCGTACCATTCGGTGCAAGGGCCGACCATCTGCCCGTTGTCGTAGCTCACGGTCCGCTTCAACTGGCCGTTCTCCCACCATTCCTTCCACGCTCCTTCCTCCCGGCCGCGCCTCACGTCAGCGGAGGATTCGCCGAAAGCGCCTTCCAGGGCCTTGTTGCCATTGGCGTAGAACTCCACGAACTCCCCGCTCGGCAAGCCGAACTTGTAGAGCGTCTTGCTCTTCATCTTCCCGTTGGGATGGGTAGCGACCCAGATGCCCTCCTTGCGCCCGTTGACGTAGCTGCCCGTCAGGCTGTCCGCGCCATTGGGGTGCTGGCCGCGCCAGGGGCCGTCGATGTGCTTGTCGCTCAGGTAGGTCTCGCGATAAGCCAGTTGGCCGTTCGGGTGATCCCACTCCCACTCGCCCTGCTTTTCTCCTTTCACATATTGGCCCTTCATCTGTAGCTGGCCATCCTCGTAGTGCTTTTCATAGTGCCCGTTCTCGAACTTGTCCTCCATGGTCTTCAGTTCGTCCAACTGGCCGTTGGCGTACCATGTCTTCACTTCTCCCAACAACACGCCCATGGCGAAGCGCTCTTCTTTCTGCTTCTGCCCGTTCTCATAGAATTCCTCCCATAGGCCGTCTTTCACGGCGATGGGCTCCGTGCCCATGAGCGAACCATTGTTCCGGGCCTGCACCACCCAGGTACGCTTGAAGTCGGGTGTTCCGTCCTCGAACCAACCCTCGCTCGGCCCGCTGCGGCGACCGCGTTCGTAGGTCTCGCGCAAGCGCATCTGGCCGTTCTCGTACCAATAGGTGCAAAGACCCGTCTTGAAACCCTTCTTGTCGAGGGTTTCCGCGCTTTTGGGCTGCCCGTTGGGCCAGGTCTTCTGTTCCACCTTCTGGGCGGTTGAAGACAGGGGCGCGACCAGTCCCGCCACCATGACCAAGCCCATCCATCGATCCTGTACTCCGCGTATGCGCATGTCGTGTATCCTTGCGATCCTCAAAACGCGAACCTAACAACGAAGACGATGACCACCATGAAAACCGCATTGCTGGCTCTTGGGTTGGCGGCCCTCTCCGCCGCGAGCGCACAGCAGGTGCAGATCGATGGCGTACGCCCCAAGGAGTTCCGTGGCGTGAACCCGATCAAGGGCAAAGGCTACTACACCTACTACGTGAACGAGAAGTCCGGCAAGGGAATGATCGACTTCGCCCTGGAGATCTACGACCAGGACCTGAACGTCATCAAGAAGACGAACATCGAGGTCACCAAGAACAGTGAAGTGGTGGGCTCGGAATTCAACGGGAACGACTTCCTGTTCGTGTTCACCGACCTGAGCAAGAAGACCAACACGTTCGTGACGGTCGACAGCCAGGGCAACATCATCAAGCAGAAGACCGAGCCGGAGAAGAAGATGGCGACGGCGGGAAGCGCAGCGGTCTATCCTTCGATGGACGGCAACGGCTTCTACATGACCCACGCGGTGAAAGAGAAGAAGTGGGGTTACGAGGTGGTGAAATACGACCGGGACCTGAAGGAATTGTGGAGCAAGACGGTGACGGTGGAAAAAGGCATGGTGGGCGTGGCTTCCGCCGAGAGCGGTCCGGGCAAGCTGGTGGTGATCAGCATGGAGCGTCCGGGCATGATGAGCAAGAAGATCTATGGCAAAGTGGTCTGCTTCAACGGCGAGACGGGCGACAAGGAATGGGAGCATGAGCTGTACGACGGCAAGCAGACGAACCTGCCGAGCTCCTTCCTGATCGAGCCGGACGGCAGTGTGGCCACGGCGGGCATGTACTACGATGGCGAGAAGATGAGCGGCGACAACTCCGACGGGATCTTCTTCCTGAAGCTTGATGCGAGCGGCAAGCAGACGGCCTACAAGAGCATCGATTGGGACAACGGCATCCAGGAGGCCCTGAAAGCCACGAGCCGCAAGTTCAGCATCGGTTCCAAGCCGAAGGTGATCTTCCACGAGATCATCAAGGAGGGCAGCGGCAACTACCAGGTGATCGCCGAAACCTTCCGCAAGGCGATCGGCGCCCTGGGCATGCTGGCCATGGCCGGAGGCAACTCCAACGTGCCCATGCGCTTCACGGTGATGGACTACATCATCTTCAACTTCGACAGCAAGGGCGAACCGATGGACATCAACAAGATCGAGAAGCCCTACAAGACCATCGAGGTCGACGGCACCATCGCGAACGCGGACGGCATCACGCTGGCCACCTACCTGAAGAAGTACAAGATGTTCACCTACGAGTACCAGACCAAGCTCCAGAACGGCAAGCAGGCCATTGTCTTCACCAACTTCGAGGACGCGGGCCTGGGCACCGGCAAACCCTATGTGGGCGTGGCCACCATCGACATCGGGAAGGACAGCGAGATGCAGAAGATCCCGATGCCGAAGAAGTATACCTCCTTCGTGACGAGCAACCCGGAGAACCTGCGCGCGGGCACGATGGAGGGCAAGCCGGGCAAGTTCTGCATGTTCGTTTACGACAAGAAGGCCAAGGCCATCATGATGTCCATCGAGGAGATCACCTCGGGCCAATAGGACCGGTCAGCGAAAAAGAGGAAGGGAGGCCGTCGGCCTCCCTTCCTCTTTTGGTCCTACCGGAAGATGGCCGTATGCACCACCCCGTCGACGGCGCACCAACCGCGGTACATCCCATCGCAGTTGAAGTCCAGCACGATGTTACCGTTGCGATCGATGGCGATGAGGCCGCCATCGCCTTCCAGCAAGGGCAACTTGCGATGGACCACTTCGCGCACGGCCTCTTCGAGGGTGAGGCCTTTGTACTCGACCAGCGCGCTCACGTCATAGGCCGCCACGGCACGGATGAAACTCTCCCCGTGCCCGGTGCAGCTCACGGCGCACGTGCCGTCGTTCGCGTAGGTGCCCGCCCCGATGATCGGGCTGTCACCGATGCGCTGCCATCGCTTGTTCGTCATCCCGCCCGTACTGGTGGCCGCGGCGAGGTGGCCGTGCTGGTCGAGCGCCACCGCTCCCACCGTCCCGAACTTGCCTTTTCCGTCCTGGACGCCACCGGATGAATGATCCAGTTGCACCGTGTCCGTGCCGATGACCTTCTGCCACTGTTCGTAGCGGAACTGATCGAAGAAATATTCGTCATCCTCCAGAAGCACCTTCTCGCGATGTGCGAACTCGAACGCGCCCATGCCGCTGATGAGCACATGGGGACTCTTCTCCATGACCCTTCGCGCGAGCCCCACGGGGTTCTTCACGTTGCCCACGCCAGCGACGGCACCGGCTCTGAGCAGGTGTCCCTCCATGATGCTCGCGTCCATCTCGTGCTGTCCATCGGCATTGAAAACGCTGCCCCGGCCCGCATTGAACAGCGGAAAGTCCTCCAACGCACGCACCGCCGTCTCCACCGCATCCAGCGACGATCCCCCATCCTTCAGAACCGCGTGACCTCTTTGCAGCGCCTCTTCCAAACCCTTCCGGTAGGCCTGTTCACGCTCCGGTGTCATGTCTTCCCGGGGGATGGTCCCCGCTCCGCCGTGTACCGCGATGCCGTAGTTCATGTATGCTCCTGGATAGGTCGCGACGAAGGTAGGCGGGGTCTGGAGACGGACTGGGCAGGAACGCGTGAGGCCGGCCGCGATGCGGCCGGCCTCACGCGTTCGTTCGACGAAGATCAGTCGCGGATGATCACTCCATCGGCGGTGAAGCTCCAGCTGGTTTCCGGTTCGGTGATCTTGGCGATCTCCTCCGGGCTCTTTCCGGCATCCTCCGCATAGTGCTTCAGCGCCCCCACATCGGTCACCTCTTTCATGGCCTGGCCTTGTATGATGGCGTGCTTACCCTCAACTCCGCCTGTGGGCACGAAGAAGGCGTAGTCCTTGAAGCGCACTTTCATCGGTGTTCCGTCGGCCATTTTCACATCCATCCAGCAGCCCTTCTTCTGGCAGGTGGTGATGATCTCGCATTCCAGTTTGGCACTGAGCGAATCCTTGCCTTGGATCGCCTTCGCGAAATCCGCGATGGCCATCGCCCCGTCAGCCGTGATGGGGGCTCCGTATGACTTGGCCCCCGGGGTCGCCTGTGCATTGGCGGCGGGCTGTTTGCTCCCGTCCTGGCCTTCGGCGGCGGGGCTGGAACAAGAAACGAGAAGGGTGGCAACGGTGCCAAGGAGGAAGAGACGGGGCGTCATGGATGCGAAATTGGTCCGCGAAGGTATTCGTTCACATAGCATGCTGTCCCTGAGGAAAAGCAGCTACTTACACTTGTGCCAGAAGGACGACACTCCTGAACATCAACTGGTGGATGATGCGAACGATGCTTCGCGTGCTACTGAAAACAGGAGCCGCCCTCCTGGCCTTCCTGCTCCTTTATGCGATCGCCGCGTGGCTCCTCCCCCTGATCGGGGTCAATACGGACTTCCGTGAAGCCGAGATGGGGGTTCCGGTCTTCGTGCGCAGCAATGGCGTGCATACGGACATTGTCCTCCCGTTGCGCGGTTCGGCGAAGGACTGGTCGGTCTATCTTCCTTTCGCGAACACCGCCTCGAAGGACTCCGCGTTCACCCATGTGGCCTTCGGCTGGGGGGACAAGGGATTCTATCTGGAGACCAAGGAGTGGGCCGACCTGAAGGCGAGCACCGCCTTGAAGGCGGCTTTCGGGTTGAGCGGCTCGGCCATGCATGTCACATTCTGCCAGCGACCGGTACTCGATGAACGCTGCCGCTCAGTCCTGGTGTACCCTTCTGCGCTAGGACGCCTCACGGCGGCTGTCGCTTCCGGATTCGCCGTGGGCGCGGATGGTAAGCCCTTGTGGATAGCTGACCGGCATTACGAGCGGAACGATGCGTTCTACGAAGGCACGGGGCGGTACGGGCTGTTCTTCACCTGTAACACATGGGCGAACAGTATGTTGAAGGATGCTGGGCTTCCGGCCGCGTTCTGGACGGCAACGGACAAGGGGATCCTGCGGCAATACCCATAGACCGCAGATCACTACGCGCTCGCCTTCGCACTCCTGACGTTCATGGTGATGCGCATTCCCGCCCCTTCATATACTTAGGCCACCGCGAGCGCTCGAACATCCAGGAGGCTTCGGTGGAACCCTCTGCGTTCGGTACACCGACCTCCATTTCCAAGCACCGATCCGCAGAACGGAACGAGCAGCCGTTCATCGTCACAGGATCGCGATCATTTTCATCACAAGCGCCTGTGGACAAGCAGCTTGGGACTGTTAACAGGGCGTTACGTGGTCGTGAGTTACTTTCGCCCGGCTCAAACCAACCACCGGTGGCAAGGATCGTTGAAGCAAGCACTCCCCTAGGCGACAAGCTGACGCCCGACCAGAAGCAGTTCTTCAAGAAGAACGGCATCATCCATTTCCCCGGCTTCATCAGTCGGGAGACCGTGGCGGCTATTTGGAAAGCCTGCGAAGACGTGCAGGCGCAGTGGATCGCGGAGGACAAGAAACTCGTGAACGGCATCCCCGTGAAATGGGGTAACGATGTTGACGGGAAGCGTATCGTGCAGCGCTTCGCCTTCGCCAACCAGCACAGCCCCGTATTGGCGGAGTTCCTGCGGGATCCGCGCTTCGATATCCTATTGGGCCTGGTAGGTCCGCATGCGCGCTTGGGCATCAATGAGAAGGACGGCTTGGTGGTGAACCACTACGTGAATACGGACGCCAGCAAGTTCACCCAGATGGGGTGGCATACGGACAGCGTGCGCGACATCTTCTTGGGCAAGAAGATCCTGCCGATGCTCAACGTGGGCATCCATTTGGACGACCAGAACCCCCGCAACGGAGGTCTCCGCATCCTTCCCGGCACGCACGAGCAGAATCTTTGGAACATGCTGTTCCGGAAGACGAACTTCCTGAACAACGATCCGGATGAACGCGAAGTGGCGTTCGAGATCAAGGCTGGCGACCTGACCATCCATGATGGCCGCTGCTGGCACCGCGTGGAGCGCAGCATATTGACCGGTGAAGCCAGCCGTCGCCGCGTGATGTACATCCCCATCATAGCTGGCAGCTATTCTCCAAAGCGGGCCGACAGCCCTACACCATTCTACCATCGCTTCAGCCATTTGGTGAAGTGAGCGTGGGAACCGCGCGAGCGGTTGTCCGTTGTCGGTCGTCGGTTGTCCGGCGTAATGCAACGAGCACGCGACGAAGCATCTCAGACGTCACATTGAATGCTCCGTCGGCAGCCCGACAACAGACAACAGACAACCGGTAACGGACAACATCCCATGTCAACGGACCAGCAGGGATACGCCCTCATCACCGGCGGAAGCCAAGGCATCGGTGCGGCCATCGCGCTCGAACTGGCCCGTAAGGGCTTCGGTGTGATCGAGACCGCCCGGTCGGAAGCGGCGCTGCACGATGTCCGCACCAAAGCGGCCGCTCTCAACGGAGGTCGCG